>JAYVJS010000311.1:0-3430 GCA_043769075.1 Gemmatimonadota bacterium
TGGGGGGGGCGGCGGCGCCGCCGCCTCCGCAGGACGCCAGGGCCACTAAGCCCACCAAGCCGATCACCCGCCGCATTGCTTGCTCCGATGTAAGACGGGGGGAAGATCACTCACCTCGGGTAAAGAGTTCATGAAGTCAGGCGGAGGAAGGCGTTCTTCAGGGGTGTTTCGAAACGGTACGGCGGGGTGGGTGGGTAGATTTGGGGGATGACGTTGCCTTCACGTGGTTTTGGAGCTCTGATCGGCGGCTTGGTCCTTGCCGGGGCCTGGCTGGCCCTGGCGGAACTGGGTATGGAAGACACCCTACGGGTGCACAGTTACCAAATTTGGCCCGCCGTTGGGATTGCCGGCGGCTTTCTCGGTTGGGCCGGCCGACTCCGATGGCCACTGAGACTCGGCGCCGTGGCGTTTGGAACCCTGCTGGTCGTTCAGTGGCTTCCCTGGCCGGCGACCCTCGCTCGGGGCCTGATTCGCGCCGATTCCCTTCCCGACGGCCCCGTCGATGCGATCGTTGTTCTCTCAGCTTCAATGACCGATGAGGGGGTTTTGGGCCCGATTGGGGCGACTCGGTTCCTGGAGGGGGCCCGCCTGATTCGGGCCGGAGCAGCGCCTCGGCTCGTGGTATCGAGAATCACCCGCCTTGACGAAACGCCGAACCCGGTCGATTCCGATCAGGACCAGCGCGCGCTCCTCGGCGTGGCCGGTCTGAGCCCGGAACTCCTGATACTGAGCCCGGTCGGGAGCACCCATGACGAGGCGCTCCGGCTAACCGAGTTGGCCGGCCCCCGGGGGTGGCGCCGAGTGGTAGTCGTGACTTCGCCGCTTCACACCCGCCGCGCCTGTGCCACGTTCGAGGCGGCCGGCTTCGAGGTAATTTGCCGGCCCAGCCCCGAACGGGGTTTCGCTCTTGGCGTGTTAGGCGCCGGAGGCGACCGGTCGCGGGCGTTCGGCGAATGGTTGTACGAAACGCTGGGCTGGTGGAAGTACCGGATTCGTGGCTGGGTCCGATCCTGATCGCTCGCGCGAAATCGGAAATCCCTGATGAGCCAACCCGGATCGTTACCCCGCCGTCGCGAACTTCCCCAAGTCAATGTGGCTTCGCCGCCGCCATTCCGGCTTCCTGGCGAACACTTCGCGGCTGCGCTGGTCTGGCTGGTGTTCGTCGCGCTCCTTCTTCCTTGGCTCGCCCCCCGGGTCGCCGACGGCCGGGTTCTCGAGCCCGCCGTGCTGGCACTCGTCCACATGGTTGTTCTCGGCGTACTCGCCTCGGCAATCTTTGGCGCCCTGCTGCAGTTTGTGCCGGGTGGTCTCGAGGTGCCGCTCAAGAGTGTCCGCCTCGGCCATGTCGGTTTCTGGTTGCTTCAATCCGGCACGGTCGCGCTGGTGGCCGGATTCTGGTTGGGGCGACCCTGGCTTCAATTGTTAGCGTGGACCCTGATCTTCGGCGCGGTTGGGGCGGTTTCTGTCAACGTCCTCCCGGCCCGACGGCGCTCGATTCACGGCAAGTTGGTCGGCCTCTACATCAGCGTCGCGCACTCCGCGTTGGGCTTCGGGATGGCCATTGCCCTGGCCCGAATCGGCGAGGCGTTAGGTTGGTGGCGGTTTGATCGGCTCGGCGCCATCGCCGCCCATCTTGGGCTCGGGTTGCTCGGCTTCGGCACTTTGACGGCGGTTGGGGTTGGCAGCCGGATGGTCCCGACGTTTCTCCTGGCCCATGGCGACGACCGCCGCCGGCTCCACCTGATCCTGGCGTTGGCCAGTGCCGGCCTCCTCGTTTTTCCGATCGGCGCCCTCGGCGGGTGGAGTGCGGTTACCAGAATCGGGGCGGGCCTGCTTGGCGGGTCCGTGGTGGCTATCCTCGAGCTTGCATGGCGTTGGTTCGCGCGCCGGAATCGCCGTCTCGATCCGTCACTTCGCCATGTGGCCGCGGCTTTCGTCGGGCTTGCCGCCACTCTCGCCTGGGGACTGGCCCTCGCCGTGACCGATCCTCATGATCTTCCTCGTTGGGGGGCCTTCGTCGCTGCGGCGGTACTCGGATGGTTGGTGATGCTGGTCATCGGTGTCATGGCAAAGATCGTGTCTCACCTGAGCTACCAGCATCTCTTTCGGACGATGCCGGGGTTCGCGAGGGTCGGCAATCCGAACCAGCTGCTTCGGGATGATTGGATGATGGCTGCTTGCGGGCTTCTCGCGGCCGGGTCGTTTGCCCTGCCGGTCGCGCTTGACCTAGGACACCACGCGGCGGCGGCGACCTCCGCCGCGCTTTGGTCGGCCGGGGTGGCGGTCACCGTGGCGAACTATCTCCGCATGTTCCTCCTCGGGCGGCGAGCCTAACGACGGTACTCCACCTCGAGATATCCGTACCAACTGCCCGGCTGAGCCGGGTAGATCGCCTCGACGACCCGCTCGGCCTTTGCCCGAGCGCCATACACTCCCACCGTCCATCGGGACGCGACCCGGACGTCCACGCTCAGGTCCGCGAGCGTCGCGAGGTTCTGAAATTGGTTGGACGGGCGGACCGCGAACCCGAAGTCATCCTTGGCAAACGCGCCGCCGCCGAGGTACCAGCCGTCGGCTCGGTTCGCGAGACGGAGACGGTGGAGGTCGGTGCGGAGGGTGGTCCGGCTTCCGGGCCGTAGCGTGAGGCTCGCGGAGAGGTCTTCGAGATTCATCATGTTGAAGAACGGAAACCGGGCATACGACCTCGGGGTCGGGAGGATCTGGAAAAACGTCCCGTGGCTGCCGTCGGCCGCGTCATCGTCGCCACTGCCCCGAAAGTACCCTACTCGAAGCCAGGGGCGGACCCGAGTGGCGGCCTTGGGCTGCCAGCCAAGTTCGACCGTCCCCGCAAAGGCTCGGTGGGCCAGTCGCCCCCAGTCGCCGAATTGATAGGCGCCCCAGCCCAACAGATCGATCGGTCCGGCGCCGGTGGGCAGAATCTGGAGGTAATGGGCGCCCAGGGTGCCAACCGCAATCGATGCCTGGTCCGCTTGCCGGGCCACAAGCGGACGGTTGTCAGCCTTGAGGGTCTTCCGGCTATCCTGGTAGTAGATCGCGAAGAGGCGAAACTCGCCGCGCTCTGCACCCCACGGACCCGGGGCGGTCACGGCTCCATAACCAAGCCCGACCTCGCCCTCCCCCTCGCCGACGTGCCCCCAGCCATCGGTCGTGAAGACGCCGGCCGTGGGAAGCCCCGCCATCACGGTGACGTTGGCCTTGCTTCTGGTGAACTGGAGTTCGGCGCCGTCGATACTCCGGCCCACATGGGTAAAGCCGAAGGGACCGATCAGCCGCTGAGCGATCCGGGTTCGCTTCACCGCCGCGAGCGTGGCATTGGCCGGGGTCAGTTCGGCGCCTTCCATGAACTCGAACCGTCCGGCTCGGGCCTGCCACCGCTGGTCGCCGGTCCGAAACCTCAGGTAGGCTTGCT
>JAYVJS010000312.1:0-3633 GCA_043769075.1 Gemmatimonadota bacterium
GGTCCGGGGTACCCCGGTCATGAATCTTCTGCTGGATGGGCAATCGTGGATCATTCCGATGGAATCGACCGGGCGGGGCACCTGGGCTCTCCAGCGGCGGGGCGATCGATTTGACGCCGAGGTCGTCGATGAGCGGACCCGGCACATCCGGTCCTTGGTTGGGGAGGGCCGGGTCTCCGCCGGCCCGGCACCTCAAAAAGCCCCGATGCCCGGTCTAGTGGTCAAGGTCCAGGTCGAAGTCGGCCAGGAAGTCGGGGCGGGGCAGGCGGTCTTGGTCCTCGAAGCGATGAAGATGGAGAACGAGCTCAAGGCGGCCGGTCCCGGCTTGGTGGAGCAGATCCACGTCAAGCCGGGACAGGCAGTCGAGAAGGGCGCGGTTCTGGTGACCTACCGGCCTTTGGGTCAGGCCTAACGGGCTCCGGCGGTCCGGAGCCCGACGTTGAACCGCAGCACAAATGATCGGGGTTGGGCCAACGACCACGAGTTGACCGATCCGAATCCGTCGCCGGTGAAACTCTGGTAGGTCGACAGCTCGGGATCGTATCCGGTGTAATCCGTCCACAACTTGAGATTTCGCACCGTGCCGGTCACGTTGACCGTGCCGACGCCCAACGCCCTGGTCCAGGTGTCCGGGAAATCGAAGCTGGCGGCCAACTCCCGGAACCGAAGAAAATCTCCTTTTTGAACCCAGCCGGTGACGCTGCCCGTGGTCAATGATGCGACGGCCCGGGCCTGCTCCTCGAGCGGCGCGGAAGGATCGTGGATCCCGCGGCAGTTTTGGTCGGCGAAGCACTGAAACGAATTGATCACGTCGGTGGCGACGAACCCGCCCTTGTAGTCGAACATCGAGAGGATTCGGAGCTTGAGCTTCGGCAGGTTGATCGACGAACTGAGCGACAGTGTCCTGGTCGGAATCGAACTCCCGAGCCCAAGGGCCGTGTCCGACAGGACCAGTTCGTCGGGCACGATGATCCCGTCCCCATTCTTGTCCGACCAGCTCTCGAGTTTGATTCCCCGCGGCGAAAACAGCGGTTGCCCGACCACGGTCTGGGTGAAGAAGTTGATCAGTGGCGGGACGCCGTCGGCCAGCGACTCAAGCCGGTTCTTGTTGGTGGACGCTTCGAGACCCAGATCCCAGGTGAGATTCTTCCACTCGATCGGCCGGGCCAGAATCGAAAGCTCGACCCCAGTGTTCAGCACTTGCCCGACGTTTTCGGCCCGAGTTTCCAGGGCGCCGGCCGAGCCGGGCAGCGGGCGGGCGACAATCGCATCCTTGGTTCGCTTTTTGTAGTAGGTCCCCTCGACGGTAACCCGGTTGCTCCAGGCCACGAGGTCGAATCCTGCCTCGATCTCGCTGGACCGCTCCGGCTTCAGCGTTGGGCTACCGAGCCCACCCAAGACCAGGCCGGCTCCGGCGCCGCCGGTTCTGCCGGCGACGATCACCGGCGAATAGTAGGTCAGTGCCGCGAGCGCTTCGGGCTGCTGTCCGGACTGTCCGTAGGCACTCCGAAGCCGGAGCTGGTTGACGCCCCACTTGTTTCCCTCGAAGAGGACCCAGGAGCCGGAGATCTTCGGGTAGGTGGCTTGGCGGTTCGAGATCCCAAAGGCGCTGTTCTGGTCGATCCGAACCGCGCCGGTCACGAAGAGCTTGTCCTTCCATCCAAACTGTTGCTCGACGTAGGTGCCAAGGGTTCGGAACTCGGTCGTTGCCTCTCGGGATTCCTTGACCGAGGCACCGCTGATCGTTACGCCGCCCGGCGGCAACTCGCGACCGGTGTTGAAGGTGCCCCGCGTGATATCCTTGTTGTACTGGGCGCCGAACGCGGTCCGAGACGAAATCCGCTTGGTCAAGTTGAAGACGGCATTGGCCCCGAGGTCGATCGAGTACTTCTCGGTGGTGAACTTGTTGAGAGTCCGGAAGCCTTTCGGATAGCCGTAGTACGGGGCCGACTCGCCGTTCTTCGCCAGCGCCTCGTCCCGGAAGCCCAGAAAATCGAGCCCCGCCGTCGTGCGCAGGTTGAGCCATTGAAAGGGATTGTACTTGGTGGTGACACTATTGATGAAGTGGTCGCTCGAGCGGACCGTCGTGTGGGTAAACGCGTACGCCGGCCGACCGAAACTCCAGGGAAAATCGGCCCGGGCGGGGTCGGCACTCGCGTCGGTAAAGAAGCCGATAATGGCCTCGAGGTTGTCGCCGGCCTGGGCAATCGTGTTCCGGCCCTTGACGTAGCCGATCGAGATCTGGGCATCGGCCTTGGCGCCGAGCGCTACGTTGATGTTTCCCCGAAGATTCACTTTTCGGAGGTCGGCCGGATTGATTTGTTCGGGCCGCGGGTCGGTTACCCCTAACGAGTCGCGCAGGAAGGCGACTTCACGGGGTGGCAGGGTCTGGGTCCCGGCGACGTTCTCGAACTCGCCCGACAGGAAGTAGCGGGCCTGCTCGGTGCCCCCGCTCACCTGGACGCCATACTGCTGTCGGTGCCCGGTTCGCCGCCAATCGTAGTCCGGCTCCAGCGACAAGTCGCGGACGAAGAGTTTCTCGATCGTGCAGGTGCCGGCCACCTGCTGAAACGGAAGACAGGTCCCCGCGCCGCCGGTTTCCTTCGAGAAATAGGGGGGCTTGTAGTTGGTGATATCCTTTTGGATCCCGACTTCAGAGTAGAACGACAGCCGGGCCGGGCCTGCCTTGCCCCGTTTGGTGGTAATCCGAATGACGCCGTTGGCGGCTTGGGTTCCGTACAACGTGGCGGCTGACGGCCCCTTGATGACTTCGATACTCTCGATTTCTTCGGGGTTGATGTCATCGAAGAAGGAGGGGGTCTCGCCACCGTTCGTGGTGGTCAACGGAACGCCCCGCTCGTTGACCCGAATCCCATCGACATAGAGCAGGGGATCGTTCGAGAGCGACGCGCTCGACAGGCCGCGGATCCGGATCCGACTGCCCGAACCCGGGGCGCCGGACGATGCCAGGACCTGAACGCCCGCCACGCGGCCTCCCAGGACCTCCGACAGACTGGTCACCGGAGCCGTCTCAACTAAGGTGGCGGCGTCAACCTTCGCGACCGAGTTCCCGAGCTGCCGGGACAACTGTTCTCCGGTAGCGGTGATCACGATGTCCTCGAGCTGAAACGGGACCGCCGCGAGCGACCAATTGGCGGTGGCCGCTTGGCCCGGGGCCACCGCGATCGACTGGGTTTGGGAGCCATAGCCAAGGACGATGAGCCGGAGGGCATGGTTCCCAGGCGGGACGCTCCGGATCAGGTAGATGCCTTGGGCATTCGAGACCGCACTTTGCGATGTGCCCGTAATCTGGATTCGGGCGCCGACCAGCGGTTGGCCGTTGGCCTTGTCGACGACGGTTCCGCCGATTGAGCCCGATTGGGCGCTCGCCAGTGTGGCCCAACCCACGGTGCACACGATACCGGTTAGCAGGGTTCGGAAGTTTCGCATAGTATGCCTCAGGCCTTCGTCGGGTCGCATGCGGATGGCTGATAGTTCGGATTGTTTTCCTCGGTCTGCGGCACTGGGATTGCCACTTGGTTACTTCGGACCAAGTTGTCTTTGTGATAGTCGCCGGTCGGAAACACCGACTCAGCGTCCCGGGCGTATTGCCGGACTAGGCGGCGGAGATCG
>JAYVJS010000313.1:0-2457 GCA_043769075.1 Gemmatimonadota bacterium
CCCAGACCCTTCTTTTCACGCCGGGAAGTCGACCCCAGGCCCTCAAGTAGATCCGGGCAGCGGAACCGGGCGTAAACTACTATTCAGATGTCAACACCAACCGACACCCTCAACGCGACCCGGCTGATCGGGACTATGACCCAGGTTCGCATCACCGACCCTCCGATCGAAACGTCGGCGGTGCAGGACCGCCTGCTGCTGGCCCAAGCGGCCCGAGGCGACGAGCGGGCGCTCGGCCTTTTGTACGATCGATACGCCGGCGCCCTCTACGGGGTCGCGTATCGGATCGCCGCCGAGCGGGCGGACGCCGAAGAGATCGTGCTCGAGAGTTTTTCGCAGGCCTGGCGAGACGCCGCCAAGTTCCAATCCGAGAAGGGGTCGGTGGCCGCCTGGTTGACGATGATCTGCCGGAGCCGATCGATCGACCTGATTCGGGCCCGGAAACGACGGTCCAAGCTGGCCGAGACGGCCACGGCGGCCGACCCGGATCATACACCGGGGATGGGACGAGGCGACCGGACCCCGGATGCCGGAGTCATCCACGACGAGCGGTCAGTTCGGGTAGCTGCGGCCCTCGACGAGCTTTCCCCGCCGCAGCGAGAAGCGATCCAACTGGCCTACTTCGAAGGCCTCTCACAATCCGAAATCGCGGCTCGTTTGAACGAGCCGCTTGGCACGATCAAAACGCGGGTCCGGCTTGCGATGCAACGGCTTCGCGACGCGCTCCGACCCTTCTACTTCGAGGCGGCACCATGAGCGCGATGATTCCTGAGTCGATCCGCGAGTTGGCCGCGGGTTATGCGCTCGGCGCGCTGACCCCGGAGGAAACTCGCGCCTTTGAGTCGGCCCTGGCCGAGTCGCCTGAGTTGGCCCTGGAGGTGTCGGAGTATCGCGAAGTAAACGCCCTGTTGGCCCAGAGCGTCGCGAGCCGGCCTACGGCCCTGGTCAAGGAGCGGTTGCTCGAACAGATTGGCCGGAGCAAGGTGGTGCCGATTCGGGCTCCGAGTTCGTGGTTGGCACCGCTGCTTGCGGTCGGTTTCGCGGCAACGGCGATCTTGGCGGTGGGCCTCAATCGACGAATCCAGACCCTGACGGTTGCGCTAAGCCACCGCGACGTTCAGATCGCGGCCGCGGAAGAGCAGCTGGCCAAGCGAGAGCGGACGCTCAACACCCTGCTCACGGCGGAGTCAGACCTCACGGTCCTCCAACTCACGACCGCCGGGGCCGAAGCGCCGGGGATTCAGTTCTATTGGAATCGCCGGTCGAACATGGCCGTGCTCCATGCGTTCCGGTTACCGCCGCCCCCGAAGGGTAAGGTCTATCAGCTATGGCTCCTCAGGGGCGGAAAACCATACCCGTCGGCCACGTTCAACTCGGGCACCGACGGCCACGCCCTAGTTCAGGCGTTCAGTTTGCCCAGTGGCGGCGGTTTTGAAGCGGCCGCGGTCACGGTCGAACCGGAGGGCGGATCGACGACACCCACGATGCCGATCATCTTGATCGGGAAGGTTTGAAGGGTAGTTCGGGGCTCGGCGCTTAGCACCCGGCGCTCGGGCCCTTGACACCAACCGGTCGAGGACGATGCCCGATTTGGCCCGGCCGCTCCTCGACCAGTAGGGTAAGTGCCTGCCGTTACTCGCCTTAGACGATTGAAACCTAAGCTTTCCCCCCTGCCGTTACGATACTATTCTTGTAACCTGCGCGGCCCGACAATTCGGGCACTTTCATCGAGGAGATCCGTGTGGCGGCACCGCTGGTCCAACTGACCCGTTCTCCGGGAGCGCCCGGCGCAACGGCGGCCCCCTTGGCGACCGTTCCATTCGAGCGGAAGCCCAGCTGGCTCAAAGTGAAGGCCCCCGGCGGCGGCAACTACGTCCGGCTCAAGACCCTGATGCGGGAGCTGAACCTCCACACCGTCTGCGAAGAGGCGCAGTGTCCGAACATCGGCGAGTGCTGGAATCACGGCACCGCGACGTTCATGATTCTGGGCGACGTCTGCACGCGCGCGTGCTCGTACTGCGCCGTGTCGCACGGCCGTCCCGCCGCGGTCGACACCGCCGAACCGGTCCGCGTCGCCGATGCCATCCGCACGCTCGACCTCAACTACGTCGTCATCACCTCGGTCGATCGCGACGATCTGCAGGACGGCGGCGCCTCGATGTTCGCCGCCACGATTCGGGAGACGCGCGCGCGGCTGCCGACATGCCGCATCGAAGTGCTGATTCCGGATTTCCAGGGCAACGAGGCGGCGCTGCACGCCGTGCTCGACGCGCGGCCGGACGTGCTGAACCACAACACGGAAACCGTCCCGCGCCTCTACCGGATGGCGCGCTCGGGCGGACGCTACTCGCGGACGCTCGAGCTGCTCGACCGGTCGCGGCGCTACGCGCCGGACATCACGACCAAGAGCGGGTTGATGGTCGGACTCGGCGAGGAGCGCGACGAGCTGGTCGCGAC
>JAYVJS010000314.1:0-8998 GCA_043769075.1 Gemmatimonadota bacterium
GAGCAGCTGCACTCGCTGTCCCACGGAAAGGCGCTGTGGCTATCTCGGCCCTTCATGTTTGGCCGTCTCTTGGCCGGACTTGGTCTGCTTTTCTGGGTCGGTTGGTCTCTGGTCCGGGCCGATTTGGCGCCGGATATTGCCCTCGCCAAGGATGCGGTGACCGGAGGTCGGAAGGACGCCTATGAGCGGATTGCCACTGGCCTTGATTGGTCAGACGCCGGGCAGGCGGCTCATCACGCAAGAACGGGCCGTCTCGCGGCGATCTATATCGTGCTCTACGCCCTGGTCTTTTCGATGGTGGCCTTCGATGGCATGATGGCCCTTCAGCCGCACTGGTTCAGCAATTTGCTTGGTGGCTGGTACTTCATGGGTTCCTTCTTGGGCGCCCATACATGCCTGGCCCTGATGACGATCTACGGCGGCAGTCACCTCGGTATCGCCGACTTGATCAGCCCCAAGCAGCGACATGATCTTGGCAAGCTCTGCTTCGGCTTTACGGTGTTTTGGGCCTACTTGATGTGGTCCCAGTTCCTGGTGATCTGGTACGGCAACCTCCCCGAAGAGACCGGATTCGTGTTTGCCAGGCTGTGGGGCGAGTGGATGCCGATCGGTCGGGCCGTCTTTGTCGGGATGTTCCTGTTGCCGTTCTGGGGGCTGCTGTTTGTGGCGGCGAAGAAGACGCCTTTGATCCTCGGCACTTTTGCCTTGGTGAGCTTCACGTCGCTTTGGCTTGAGCGGTATCTGCTGGTTCTGCCCTCGGTGACCAAGGAGCACGGCCCGGTTTTCGGCCTTCCGGAAGCCGGACCGACGCTGTTGATGCTGGGGCTCTTTCTATTCTGCTATGCCAACTTCGCCCGTCGATTCCCGATGATCTCCCCCCGGTTGGCGGAAATCACCTTGGGATTGGAGCACCAGCATAGCCACCCGGCCGCGACCGCGGGGGACCACGGCCAGCCGAGCGAGGCCAGGGCCTAGGAACCCTCTGGGTCCTGCGTGAAAGCCAAAGGGGCCGACCACCCAGTGGTCGGCCCCTTTTTTGTGTCTGCGGGAGCGGCTATTCCCGAAGCGCGATACTCGACGCCAAGGCATTCAGCGTGTCGGACGGAAGGGAACCCGTCACCGTCAGAATCCGAAGGCCCCGGCGGGCCCGAACCGTGCCGTCACCAAGGTAGTCCGGCGGAGTAAAGCCCGGCGAACTGGCATGGAGATCGACGTTCTGGGCGCTGTGGCGGAATACCAAGTCTTGGACCCGATCGAGCGGACCTTCGATGGTTCTGATCACGCGCCCTGACGGGTGGCGTTGGGCGACCACGACGATCGGTCTCTCGTCGCCCTGGCCGTGCTGCAGTTGGATGTCGAGAATAGCCAGGCCGTCGATCCGCGGCACATTGCCGCCGGTCTCAGCGTCGGCCTGCGCGAGGCCCACCGTCTGCCACAGCCCGTCGAGCGGAACGGCGTCCTCGTCAGCCAGGGCGCTGACCTGCAGCACGTTCTCAGAGACCTGATTCCCGACCGTGACGAACGAAGACGAAACAGGGAGCCGCCGCGTTACGACGCGGAGCGGTCGCACCGGGAGGGAGTCCGTCGCGGCCGTTGTTTGGGGTCCGCCAGGGGCTACCGGGGTTAGGGCGAGGAGAGTCCGGTCGGGCGCCGCGCTGGCTTCGCTGGCGAGGGCCGCCTTCGGGATCGGGCTCGTCGGTCCACTGATACCTCGTCCCCACCACCCAGCCCCCACGGCGGCGACCAGGCCGGCGGCCAGGACGCCGACTCGCCGCAGCCGCGCGAGAGACACGACCCGGGCGGTCGAGCGGACTCGGTGACTGGCCACCAGTTGTTCAAAGGGTGGGGCCACTGCGATCCGCCGCGGAGCCGCGTCGGCGAGCAAAGCGGTGGTGCGGTCCCGCAGCGCGGCGACCCGATCGCGGTCCGACCGGCAGCTCCGGCATTCGGCGAGGTGGCACTCGATCTCAACGCACTGGGACCGGCTAAGGGCCTGGTCCAAGTAGGCGTGGAGTTCGTCCTCAGGAACGTGCCGCACGATTACTTCCGACATCCATCCGGTCATAAACATCCAGAAGGCGTTTGCGGGCCCGCGCCAAGGTGGTGCCGATTGCACCAACGGCGAGTCCGGTTTGTTCGGCGATTTCAGGGTAACTCATGCCGGCGTCCCACAGGAGTAGGACGTCACGGTCGCGGGGTGAGAGCTCAGCCAAAGCCAGGTTGACCTGCGCTTTGCGTTCGTCCTGCTCCATCACTTCGTCGACCGGGGTATCTGGCGTCGACATCGGAAGTGGATCGTTGGTCAGAAGCGTCAGGTGTTTCCGTCGCCGGATCGCCGCCCGGGCTTCGTCGCGGGCCAGATTGGCGGCAACCGCAAACACCCAGGCCCGGGGCTTTTCCGGTTGGTGCGCCATGGCTCGGATGAACACCTCTTGGGCCAAGTCCTCAGCCCGATCGGCGTCCCAGACCTTTCGATACAGGAATCGAACCACTGCAGCGTATGTGGATTTGTAGAGGCGCTCTAACTCATCTGTCATCCGAGCTTCCCCCAAAAGTGGCAGCCTCCGACAATAAGAACAGGACGCTCGGCCCCCCCGAATATTGCACATCGGTTCACCGGGCCGGTCCGTGGCCAGGTCGGAATTATGTCATTTAAGTCATTCCATGTCAACTACTTAGATAGTTCGATAGGGCGAAAGACGCATCCGGAGTGAGAGCTGTCGTCCGGCTTCGGCCAATCGAAACAAAGGTCCGGTTTGGCCGACCGCCGCCCGGGGCGGGTTCGGGAGTGCAAGCTGCAGTTGATGCCGTCGTCGCCCAGAAACGAGCAGGCGGAAATAGCTTCCGCACCGAGGGAGTCTGGGCTCTCACGGTCGACTTTGCAAAGGTAGGGGGCCTTTCGCGACCGCACGAGCGACTCGAGCACCGTTTCCTCTGGTCGGCAGAGGATCTCGATTTGGAGGTCGCGACAGCAGGCGGCTCCGACCTTGTGGTCGGCGGTCTGGCATCGGGCGGTTTCGCAGGGATTATCGCCGCTGAGGACTGGGAGCCCAGCCGAAGCTGGTTTCAGCTCGGTCGTTACCAACCGGCCCTGGTCGACTAGTGCGAACCGATTCTCCCCAAGCCGCCTGGTGGCAGGGGTTCGTGAAGGGGGAGGCACCGTCCCAGTAAAGCCGTGAGCGCGGCAAACCACCTGCGAGCCGGTCTTCCGGACAAATCGGCACGGCACCGCCAGATAAGCGGCACATTGGAGTTCATCGCCCCGCTGGACCAGAGGCCCGAAATCGATCCGTTCGGTATGACCCAGCAGCCAAGTAGCCTCGTGGTCGGCCGAGTCGGGTCCATCGTCCAATTTGGCGCATCGGAGGGTTACCTCAAGCCCGTGGCACTGGGGGCCGACACTAGTACAGGCAGGAGGCTTAACCATGGCCAGGAACCTAGGCACTGGAAGTCGGGGAACAAGCCCTTTATACTTGTGAATGATTTCACAAGGGTCGTATCTTTCGTGGCGGATGCGAACTACAGCTATTCTTGGACCACGGCAAACACTTGGGGGGAGCATGCGGAAGATCGGATTGGCGGCGGGGTTGATGTTGGGCGTGGCGGCTTGCGGCGGGGGCGAGAAGGCTCCGGCGGTCGATTCGACGGCTGTGGCTCCGGCGCCTGCCGCCTCCACCGAAACGGCGCCGGCCGCGTCCGGTGCGACCATTACGGTGAACATGGAGTATGACGGGACCACCTACAAATTCGTGCCGAACATGATCAACGCCAAAGCCGGCGACAAGCTCGTGTTCGTCAACGTCAGCGGCGGTCCCCACAACGTTCAGTTTTTTGCAGATAGTATTCCGGCCGGATCGAAGGCGGCTCTCGATGCGGCAATGCTAGGCGAGAAACTGGATGTCTTGAGCGGCCCGCTCATGAATGAGCCGAACCAGACCTATGAGATCTCGTTGGCTGGTCTGGAGGCCGGTGACTACAAGTTCACCTGTACGCCGCACATGGCCATGAACATGAATGGGCACTTGATCATCAAGTAGCCGTTCGGCCCGAACCACCAGGCGGGGGCCCCGATTCAGGTCGGGGCCCTCGTTTGGTTTCGGGCGAATGCGACGACGGGCGCGAGCTGTTCATCCAACTTTTCTGTCGTGTCCCTAATCCTAGGATTCCGCCATGGTTCGGTCCGTCTCGCTCCTCGCCGTCGCCTTGATGTGTCCCCGCCGCGGTGCGGCCCAGGACCTTACGCTTGCAAAGCCGGCGGCCCGCCTCGGCCACCAATTCAGCACCATCGGTGGGGTCCGCGAACTCGCCGATGGGCGGGTCTTGGTGGCCGACGGAATCGATAACGTGGTCCTTCGGGTGGACCTCGCGACGCAGAAGATCGACACGATCGGCCGGGCTGGGCAGGGGCCAGGCGAGTACAAGTCACCGGACGGGCTATTCCCCTTGCCCAATTGGGGCTCTCTGGTGGTCGATTTGGGAAATGCCCGCCTCTCCATTTTCGACGCCGCCGGGAAGTATCGGGAGTCGATCCCGATCGCCCAGGGCCAGCCGGGGCAGGGCGGCTTTGCGTTGGTGTTCCCGCGGGCGGTCGACGCCCAAGGCCGGATCTACTATCAGCCGATGGGC
Source organism: Gemmatimonadota bacterium (assembly GCA_043769075.1). Taxonomy (GTDB): domain Bacteria; phylum Gemmatimonadota; class Gemmatimonadetes; order Gemmatimonadales; family GWC2-71-9; genus SHZU01. The sequence continues at coordinate 4,627 of JAYVJS010000314.1, forward strand.
GCCGGTCCCCAGGCCGATTCGGGTGTCGTTGTCCGATGGGATCGCGCGTCGGGCCGTTTCGACAGTGTCGCTCGGGTCAAACTTCCACCGATGATCACGAAGGAGTCGGGGGGGCCGAATAACCGGAATACCCGGCAGCGGCCGGCGCCGTACCCGGCGCAGGATGCCTGGGGGGTAGCGCCGGACGGCCGAGTAGCGCTGGTTCGCTCGCCGGTCTATCGGGTCGATTGGGTTCCGCCGAGCGCCCCATCGATCATCGGAAAGGCCATTGTCGCCCCGCCGGTGCCGATTCGAGATGCCGAGAAAAAGGAATACCTCGCGGATGCCGCCGCGAACGGACTTTCCGTGGCGATGGAAAACAACAACGGCCAAGTCACCATGCGGATGAGCCGGGGGCGGATGGACAACGGCCCCCGTGACGAGCCCGATCTGACCGGGAACGAGTGGCCGGCGTCTAAGCCGACGGCCACGGGCCTGGTGGTCGCCGGCCCGGACGGGCGGCTCTGGGTCGAGCGGTCAGTGGCGGCGGGGGCCCCGAGGACTTATGACGTGTTTGGCCCAGCGGGCTCGGTCGTCGGCCAAGTTCGGTTGGCCGCAGGGCGCCGGCTCGTCGCGGTCGGCGCCCGGGGCGCCTATGTCAGGCACATTGATGGTGACGGCATCAACTACCTCGAACGCTACGATCTGAAGTAGCGGTGGCCCACCGGGTCAGCGGGATCACCAGGCCGGCGACCGCAACGCCAGCCAGCGCATCGATCCCGTAGTGCATCTGGCAGTACACCACTCCAACGGTTAAGAGAGCTGCGGCCCCGATCAGGGCTAGGCCCCACCGGGGCGCAATCGACCACGTCACGGCTGCCGCAACCCAGGTGGCGGCCACATGTGACGACGGGAATGCCGCCCCGTACGAACTGCCTCGTGCGAGGACCGCGTACACGGCCTTCGCGGGCGGGTTGGCGGTAAACCACGCCGCTGGCCTTGGGAACTCGTAGTACGGCCCGGCTACTGGGAAGAAGATGAACACCAAATAGCAGCTGACGAACGTGGCCATGAGCGCGAAACTCGCTCGAACCAGTTGGCGCTCGTCACGACGGGAAAGAGTCAGGAGAATCGGGATTGGAATCACGAAGTAGTAAGCGAAGTATCCGGCATGAAGAACCCATGACCACCCGATCGACTGAGCGTTCTGCCACCAAAGCCGACTGATTTCCCGACCGAAGAGAGCCCGCTCCCACCGCCGAATCAGCTGGTCGTGGGTCGACTCCGCTCCGAATCCGCTCAGGAGGTCCAAGGCACCATAGAGCGCGAGCAGGAGGACAAAGGGCGCCACCCCTCGCACGATCCGTCCGAACTGGCCGAGTTTGTCGCTTTGGAAAAGGATCAGGACGAGAATCAAGAGGGCATGGGCCAGCGCGGCCCATCCGGCGGCCGGGTACCGGCCCATCCGGCTCAATCCGGTGACGACAACGATGGCCGCGTAGGCGCCCAGCAGCCACTCGGAGGGGCGAGGCTTCAAAGCCACCGGTGCTGCCGATACCACTCAACGGTGAGCCGGGATCCGCTCGCAAAGTCGTGACCAGCCGCCCAGCCGGTGGCGGCCGTAAAAGGGCTGGGGTCGGCCAGCCAAGCCGGGGCAAAAAACTCAGCGGCTTTATCGTACGATAGAACGGTGGTCCGGCCTGCCAGCCGGGCGGCCTGGTCGGTGATCCACAGGATGGCCCGGCCAATCGGCTCGGGAATCCCGATGATTCGAACCCGGGTGTTGGCGGCGGCGCCGGCCATGGCGACAAGGCTCCGACTCGAAAGGACCTCAGGATGGCAAGGATAGAACGTGCCGCCAATCGTGGCCGGCGACGTTCCAGCGACCACGATCGCCCGGGCAAGATCGGGCCCATAGACGAGGGAAAGCCGCTGGGCGCCGGTCCCGAAGACCGGAGCGATGCCTAACGCTGCCGCTTTGAACACCCGGAGCATCTCGCGATCGCCCGGCCCATAGACCGCTGGTGGCCGGAGGATCGTCCAGGGGACGGACGACGCTTTGAGAACGGCCTCGCCGGCCAGCTTGCTCCGTCCGTACTGGGTGACCGGACTCGACCGGCTTCCGTCGGCGACCGGCTGCTGCCCCTGAGATGTCGGCCCCGCAGCGGCCAACGAGGAGACCAAGAGGAGGCGGGGCGTTCCCGCCTCCGAGGCTGCCTCAACCAATCGGGCCGTGCCGTCACGGTTGACCGCGTCAAATTCAGCTTGGTTTCGCCCGGCGATTGATCCGGCCAGATGGTACACCACGTCCTTGTCCCGGCAGGCCTCGGCAAGCCCGTCGAGCCGGGCCAAATCGCCGGCCACGATAGTGACGCCCTTCCGGGCGATGTCGAGGGCTTTTGACGGGGTCCGCACCAGGGCCGAAACGAGGTGACCCTCGGCCAGCAACGTTTCGACCAGATGGCCGCCAACAAAGCCGGTGGCGCCGGTCACCAGCACGTTCACAAGGGGCGCTCGTAGACCCGGTAGGTCTTGTAGGGGGTCATGCCGAGGTTGGTGAGGCCGGCATTCATGGCGGGATTGTCCTCGAGAACCCAACCGCCTTCGCCCCACGTCATGTTGCGAGCGCCGGCCTTGGTCCAGATCCAATGATAGAGGACCGCATCGACCGCCTTCCCGCGGAACTCCGGGAGGACGCCGAGAAGGAGAATCCGGGTTCGCCGGATCTGCTGGCGCTTGACCGCCCACAACAATTGGAGGGCCGCCGGAAACATCCGACCCTGTCGGTTGGTCCTCAGGACCTGGTTGAAGTCCGGGAGGGCGAGCCCGAACCCGATCGGTTCGCCGTCGCGCTCTGCGAAGGGAACGAGGTCAGGAACCACGACCGGCTTGAATTGGGAGGCGAGGTGATCGATCTCGTGGTCCGTCATCGGGACCGCTCCCCAATTGGCTTCCCAACACCGATTGTAGAGCATCTTCACCCGATCGACTTCCGCCTTGAAGTCATTCAACCGCAGAGCGCGGACCGTGATCCCAAACCGCTTCTTGGCAATGTCGACGGCCCGGCGAATCCGGTCGGGTGGGGTGACGAACTGCCGTTCGTCGCCGCCCTGATAGGCCGTGAGATTCTTGACACCCCGGAGCCCGGCCCCTTCCAGCAGCCTCGCGTAACTGGGCGGATTGTGCGGCATCATGATGGTGTTGGTGGTTTCGAACCCGTCCACCAGGAGGCCGTATTCGTCGTTTACCGAAAAGGACGCCGGTCCGCGGATCGCGTCGAACCCCTTGGCCTTGAGCCAATTGGATGCGGTCTCGATCAGGGCTATGGCGACCGCCTGATCGTCGATCGACTCGAAGAAGCCGAAGAATCCGACCCGATCGCCATGGGTGTCGTTATGGAGCCGGTTGGCGATCGTTGCAATCCGGCCTACGACGGTGCCGTTCTGGGTCGCGAGAAAGTATCGCGCCTCGGCGTGCTCAAAGAACGGATTCTTGATCGGGGAGAGCATGATCTCGACATCCCGACGCAACGGCGGGACCCATGACAGGTCCCGCGCGTGGAGCCGAAACGGCAGATCGATGAAGGCCTTGAGCCCGGCGCGGTCGGCGACCGCGTCAATCGCGACCGGCTGGCTCAGATGACGCCCATCTCCCGGCCCAACTTCCCGATCGTTTCGAGGGCGTAGTCGATCTGATCGGCCGTGTGCGTCGCCATCACGCTGGTTCGAAGCCGGCATTGCGAGAGCGGCACGGCGGGTGGCACCACGGGGTTGGTGAACACCCCGGCGTCGTACACCTTCCGCCACATCAGGAGCGTCCGGTCGAGCGGCCCGATGACAATCGGGATGATCGGCGTTTCGGACGGACCGACATCGAAGCCTAGGCTCTTGAACCCGTCGGCCAGACGCTTGGCGTTGGCCCACAACTGGGTCCGGCGCTCCGGCTCTTGTTGGAGCACTTCGAGGGCGGCCAGGACGCCGGCGGTATTGGCGGGCGGCAGCGCCGCCGTGAAAATCAGCGGACGGCTGTGGTGGCGAAGGTAGTTGATGACCGCCTTGGACCCGGCGACGAAACCGCCGATCGAGGCCAGCGATTTGGAGAACGTGCCGGCGATGATGTCGACCTCGTCGGAGAGACCGAAATGGGCGGCCGTCCCGTCGCCGTTCGGCCCGAGCACGCCGATCGAGTGGGCGTCGTCGATGGCCAATGCCGCCCCGTGGCGGCGGCAGACCTTGAGCAGGTTCGGGATGTCGGCGATGTCGCCTTCCATCGAATAGATCCCGTCGACAATCACCATCTTGCCGCCGGTCTCTTCGGTCCGGGCGAGCTTTCGCTCCAGATTGTCGAGCGAGCCATGATTGAATCGCTCGGTCGATCCATAGCTCATCTTGGC
>JAYVJS010000315.1:0-2571 GCA_043769075.1 Gemmatimonadota bacterium
GGCCTCCGCCTCCTTGAAAATCGATTCCCCCACCGTCACCTCCCAGCTCTTCACTCTAGCAAGTCTCCAATCCCGTCAGTGGCACCAGCCCGAGCACCGTGCCTTCCCGCCACTTCCTCCATCAGGAAATCCGCGGCACCACCATCAAATCTAACCACTTCATCACCACCCCGGCCAGCACCATTGCCGGAGTCACCACCCCAGAATCCACCTCACTCACTCAAAACGGCGGACTCTCTAAAGAGACCCTCACCCGCACCAGCGCCCCCAATCCCGCCGGGCAATTCGTGGAAGCTGAGGACCGCATCACCACCGGCTTAAATGACACCCTGTTGAGCCACATCCGCCGCATCACCCGCACCGGCCCCAAAGGTCAGCTCCTCGAATCCGAAACCACCGACCCCGACGGAGCCAATCTGACAACGACTTACACCTACCAAAACGACGACCCAGAGCGCCTTCTCCAAGTCCTCTCCCCAGACGGCTCATGGCAGCAATTTGAATACGACAGCCAGAACCGCCGCACCAAAACCCGCACCCCGCATCTGGATAGCCCGCCAACCTGCGCGGATGCAGCCTGCCGCGTCCTCACCGTTTCCTACACCACCGCCGGGGACACCCTCACCACCACCAGCATCGAGACCCTGCTCGGCGAGGAAACCGCCCGCAGCTACCGCGTGGAAACCCCGCTTCAAATCCAAGACATCACCTGCACCACCCCCGGCGCCTCCGCCACAGACCCCACCAATCTCGTCACCACCACGGACCTCTTCCCCTCCGGCTGGTTCCAGCGGAAGCCCGCCCGCGTCACCGCCCCGGATGGCACCGTCACCACCTACGCTTACGAAACCACCCCCGCCAACGTCTTCCCTGCCGACGCCACGTCCATCACCACCACCACGGAAACCGGCACCGCCGCCACGCCCACCGGCCCCGTCACCGATGGCACGCGCACTCTTTCCCAAACCAATGCACAAGGGCAGGTCATCTTCGAGGAAACCACCGACCTCGCCAGCGGCCTCACCCTCGCCTCCCGCGCCGCCACCGCTATCGACCTTCATGGCCGCCCCACCACTTGGACCTTCGAGGACAACACCACGGAAATCCTTAACTACGACTGCTGCGGCCTCACCTCCCGCACCAACCGCACCGGCCTCACCACGTTCTACACCCACGACCAAACCGTCATCAGAGTTGGCGTCCCCGTTGGTGTCCAGCCTTCAGGCGCCAGCAGTGCCCCCGCCGCCATCCCCGCCTTGGAATCCACCGAATCCACCCCGCTCACCTACCTCACCGCCAACGGCACCCCCGCCACCGGCACCCTCCCCCGCATCACCCGGCAGGACGGCCTCACCACCCGCATCTTCCGTCAGGGAGCCGACGGCACCCTCATCGAAACCTCCCGCACCACCCGCGATGTGGCCGGCCGCCCCCTCACCTCCACCGATGCCATGGGCCGCCTCACCACCGTGGCCGAAACTTCCGCCGTCTTCCCCCCGGTGGACGAGGCTCCCGCCGAGCTCCCGCCGGTGGACGAGGATCCCGCCGAGTTCCCCCCGGTGGACGAGGCTCCCGCCGAGTTCCCCCCGCGGCCCCGCACCCTCACCACCACCGCCCCGGACGGCGGCACCCGCATCGAAGAATATGCCCGCGATGGCACCCTCCTCCGCCTCACCGGCACCGCCGTCCACGGCCAACGCACCACCACCGGCCCCGGCACCCTCCCCGCCCGCAGTAGCCTCCGCCCCGCCCTCCCCGGCTGCACCTGGCGCACCACCACCCTCCTCCTGCAAAACGGAACCGACACCCCCGAATGGTCCACCACCTGGACCGACCCCGCCGGCCGCCCCGTCGCCACCCTCACCAGCGCCGGAGACCGCACCGACACCTTCTACAACACCCAAGGCCAACTCACCCGCACCGTCGATCCTGCCGGCATCGGTCAGCTCTACGCCTACGATGACCTTGGCCGCCGCAGTATCGCCGCCGCAGATGTGAATGGAAATGGCACCATCGATTTCGGAGGAACCGACCGCATCGTCCGCACCACCCGCGCCATTCTGAATGACGCCGCCCATGGCCCCGTTCTCCGCACCACCACCGAAGCCTGGGCCACCAACAACAGCGACGCCTCCACCATTCTCAGCGTCTCCGACCAAAGCCTGAATGGCCGCACCTCTTGGACCACCCGGTCCGGCCTCACCGCCACCTCCATCCGCAGCGCCCCCACCGGCCCCGGCGCATGGACCACCGCCACCACCCTGCCAGACGGCACCGCTTCCCTAACTTTCTACGCCCAGGGCCGCCCCATCGCCACCGAGCAGCAATCCGCCGATCCCAACGCCACCCGCCTCGGCCGCACCGACCTCTCCTACGATTCCCATGGCCGCCCCGCCCGCAGCACAGATGCCCGGAATGGCTCCACCCTCACCACCTACCAAGCAGACGATACCCCTCACACCGTCACCTCACCAGACCCGGATGGCGTTGGAGTTCCGGCTTCAGCCGGTCCCCAAACCACCACCCTGACCGTTAGTGTTAGCCCCGCCACCGGCCTCACCACCACCCGCA
>JAYVJS010000316.1:0-3954 GCA_043769075.1 Gemmatimonadota bacterium
TGGCGCGGGCGTCGGCAAAGTCGAGCTGCTGCGGGACCGAGGCGCCCCAGGTCTCGAGAAAGTCGGCCCCAAACGACAGGATGAACTTGGCGGCTGCAAAATCGTGAATCGGGAGCTCATCGACGCCGAACACTCGCTGACTCGCCAGTCGCACCGGCTCGTGACCAAAGGCCTGATACCGGACCAGTTTCCCGCCGATGGCCGTGACCCATTGGCTGAGGAGGTCATCGAAGGTGCCGGCCCCGGCGCCGCTGATCACGGCCACCCGGCTCCCGGCGGCTTTCACAGCGGCGGCCAATTGGTCGACCGCTTCGTTCCAGAGGACTTCCGAGAGCTTGCCGGCCGCATTGCGAGCCTGGGGACCGCTGACGCGATCGGGGTTGTAAAGCCCTTGAAGCGCCGCTTGGCCTCGGCTGCAGAGCGTCCCCGCATTGATCGGATGGTCAGGATTGCCCTCGAGCTTGATGGCGCGAGCCTCCCGGGTCCGAACGTGCAGCCCGCAGCCAGCCGCGCACTCGGTACAGGTGCTGGCGTAGATCGTGGGCAGGCTGGGGACCTGGTCTTGCGACTGGACCAAGTAGGGGATCAGCTTTTCGACCTGGTCGGTCGAACAGCCGGATAGCGCCGCCGTTCCCGCTCCGGTGACACCAACCACCTTGAGGAACCGGCGACGATCGAGAGAGTCTTTGGGTGCCGACATCAGGTCTCCTTCAGGCGGCCTAGTAGTGACACGCCGTGCAATCGCGATTGACTTTGCGTTCCACATGGCAGCTGATGCAAAAGCCCATGTTGTTCACGTTGTTGACCTTGAACACTTGGGGCATCCGGGCCACGTCTCCGTGACAGGTGGCGCAGGCGTTCGGGCCGAGGGCTTTGATATGGCGCATATGGGGAAAGTGGGCGTGCTTGGCGAGGGTGTGGATTCGGACCCACTCGACCGGCTTCTTGGCCCGCCAGCTGTCGCGGAGTTTCTTGATTTCGACCCGATGGGTCGAGTCGGACCCACCGATCGCGACATGGCACCCCATACAGGTTTGGAGCGTGGGAATCCCGGGCTCCATCCCGTCGGCCACCGAGTAGTGGCAATACTGGCACTGAATCTTGTTCTGGCCAGAATGGATATCGTGCCGGAAGAAGATCGGCTGCTTGGGACCCTTGAGCCGGGCCGAATCCGCGACCGTTAGGCGGACCGCGAGAACCGAGTCAGCGTCAGGCTTCTTCGCTGGCTGCTGCGCCGTTGAGGAGCGGGCCGGCGCCAGGGCAATGGCCCCGGCGATGACCGCGATTCCGACCCCGGCAACTAGGAGCTTACGCATGCGTTGGCGTCCGCCGATACGTGGGTGGCATCATATGTGAAACTTTTCACGAAGTTGGGAGGTACGCTGCAAGTGCAAGCGCACCAAGGCGCAAGGCCGCAGGTAAGATAAAAGTCGAAGGCTCCAAAACAAGGAGCCGATCTGCCCTGAATTGGGAGTATGGAGCTAGGGATTGGGAGATTCCGGCTCGGCGTCATCCGGCATTCGTTGGCCGGCCGGCAAGCGGAGCCGTTCCGGAAGCTCCTGGAGGACGCTATTTCGCCGGAGGAAATGGACGGTCTCAAGCGTCATCGCCCGGAACAGCTTGGCCTCCCGCTGGTCGAGGTCGGCCCGATAGATCACTTCGCGAATCGACCGCAGTACATTCTCGCTGTTCCGGCTCTTGAAGAAGTCGACGGCCCACAAGGCCCGCTCGCTGTCCTGAAACAGATTCGCCAGATCGTCGGCCCGGGCTTTGACGGTTCGGCGGCGGGGGGCCTTCCGTTGGGGATCGATGTCCTCGCGAGCATTCCAGCACTCGTACCCCACGATGGCCACCGCCTGCGCCAAATTGAGCGATCGATGAGCCGGATTGGTCGCAATGGTGGCAAGGGCATGGCACCGATCGAGCTCGTCGTTGGTGAGGCCGCTATCCTCGCGCCCGAAAACCACCGCCACGGGTCCTTCGGCGGCCCGATCGGTGAGTTCGGCCGCCGCGGCGGGCGGCCGAAGCAGTTGGCGCTTGGCGGCCCGCTCGCGGGCCGTCATGGCCACGACAAACACGCAGTCGTTGACGGCCTCTTCCAACGTTTGGCACATCCGGATCTTGTCGACGATGTCGCCGGTGTTATGGGCAATGCCTTCAATCCGATACGGGTCGAACACCCGGGGTTTGACCAGACGTAGGTACTCGATCCCAAAGTTCTTCGCGATTCGGATCGCGCTCGCGATGTTGACGAGGTCCTGGGGTTCGACCAGAACGAGGATTGGTGGTGCCGTCACCCGTCGCCTATGAAGTCAGTGGCATGGCCCTTCACTTTGAGGGCGGCGAGAAGTCCGGCTTTGTCGACCGCCTTGAGATAGGCCTCTCGCGGCTCGACCAACGTCCGATCGACGAGATCAAGGAGGGCGTCGTTGAGGGTGACCATCCCTTGACGGCGGTTGGTTTGCATGATCGAAGGGATTTGGAAGGTCTTCCCTTCCCGGATCAGGTTGGCTACGGCGTGGTTCGCCAAGAGAACCTCGTAGGCCGCGATCCGGCCCCCGCCGCTTTTCTTGCAGAGCGTTTGAGCGACGACACCGCGGAATGACTCAGCCAACATGACGCGGACTTGGGACTGCCGGTCGGTCGGGAACTGATCGATGATCCGATCGACCGTCCCGGCCGCTGTGGTGGTATGCAGAGTGCCGAACACCAGATGCCCGGTTTCGGCGGTTTCCAAGGCAATGCCGACCGTCTCGAGATCCCGCAGCTCGCCGACGAGAATGACATCAGGGTCTTCCCGGAGGGCGGCCCTGAGGGCGGATTTGAAGGATTTCGTGTGGACCCCGACCTGTCGCTGGGTGATGACGCAGCGCTGGCTCTGATGTACGAACTCGATCGGGTCTTCGATGGTGAGGATATGATCGGACCGAGTCGCGTTCACGACGTCGACGAGGGCCGCGAGGGTCGTCGACTTACCGGACCCGGTCGGACCGGTCACCAGCACCAGGCCCTTGGTCAGTTGGCAGAGCGCCTGCACCTCGCGGGTCAGCCCCAAATCGTCGGCGGTCCGAATCGTCGTCGGAATCAGCCGAAAGACCCCGAGCGGACCGACCCGGTCGCGGGCGGCATTACAGCGAAACCGACCGACCTCGGGAATCTCGTGGGCAAAATCAGCATCGCCGCCTTCGCGCCAGGTGGCGAAATCACTCTCGGACATGATCGAACGGAGCAGGAGTTCAATCTCCTCGCCCGATACCGCGGGCTCCTCAAGGGAGATCAACTCACCCGACTCGCGAAGAATCGGCGGGCGCCCGGCGCGAAGATGGAGATCGCTCCCACCCCGGGAGGCGAGCATCCCGAAGAGCGCCTCGATCCGGAGGCGGGGGGCGGCGAGATCCGGCGCCGCCGGCACCGGGCGGCCCCGGGCCGGGACGTCGGCGAACAGCGAGCGGAGGGTCGCCCCGACACTGCCACTGTTGGGGGCGACTTGGACTTCGATCGCCCCACCGGTCCAGTCATAGGTGAAGGCAAATTCGACCGCCGTGCCGAGCCGATCAACCACGCCCGGAGGAGTGATTTCTCGGAGCAGACCGAGAATCTGCTGTTCGCTCAGGGGATCCTTGGTGACCGGCCGAGTCATCCCAGACTTCCGGAGCGCGATCGGCTGGCCCGGCACCAGCCGAACGGCCTCGGCGCCCTGGGCCTTCATCGCGTCGAGGAATCGGTCAAGTCGTGGCACGCTTGATGTCCACGAGCGGGCTCGCCACTCGAATATGGTTGCGATTGACGACCCGAACCGCCTCGGGCGTCCACACGGCGAAGAACTCCGGCGCCGAATTGAGGAAATCGAGGGCCCGAAGGCGATCCGGCGGTAGTTCCATCATGACGATGCCTTCCAGCAGGGTCCCGTCGGCCAGTTCGATCTCGAGCTCGTTGCGGCGGGCGGCGGAGGCC
>JAYVJS010000317.1:0-6652 GCA_043769075.1 Gemmatimonadota bacterium
GAGCATCAGGTTGAGCTGGGCCTCGGCGGCTCGGGCGATGACAAAGATGACCCGGTCGAGTTTTGGGGTGCCGAGAAAAAAATCCGGATTGGCCGACAACTCGGCTTGGCGGCCGGGCTCGAACTTGACCCACCGGTACGGTCCATTGCCGACCGGACGCGACACGAACGCCGACGTCGCGAGCCGGGCCGGCGGAATGGTGTCGAGAAGATGAGCCGGAAGCGGAGCCACGTGAAAAACGGCGTCGTACATCTGCTCGGCGTAGGCCCGCCGAAAGGTTACCACGACGCGGCTCGGTCCCTCGGCCGTGACGGTCGCGATGTCGCGCATCAGCAGCGGGTAGGGCAGGGGGGCGGTGGAATCGCGGGCCCGGTTCAGGCTCCAGACGACGTCGCGCGAGGTCACCGGCACGCCATCATGCCACCGGGCTCTCGGATCGAGATCGAAAGCCAAGGTTAGGGAGTCGCGCCGGGTCCAGGATTTCGCGAGTACCGGCTCAAAATTCTTTTCGTCGGTCGTCACCAGGCCCTTGCCCGGTCGAGTCAGGGGAAGGAACATCAGACTGGCTACGTCAACATTTGCTTTGGCCGAACTCAGAGCCGGCACCGGCAAGTTCGGTTCGGCCCCGATGACGATGACGATGGTGCCGTGGTCCCGCCGGTCTTGGGCCTGAGCGGACCAGGCGGCAGCGAGGCCCAACGCCACGAATCCCACTAGGCGAAAAAGTGTCACCGGTTCCACGTCCAGGTGTCGGATAGGTATGTATCGTAATGCCCTTTGGCCGCCTGGAGTACCTCGTTAGGCCCGCCGCCGGGCCATCGCGGCAATCCTGAGGCCGTCAGGGCCTCGGCAACCGCGGCCGCGGCCGTGTCGAAATCGACCTGGCGCCCTAGCAGTTGGCTTAGCGGGGCTTCGGGTGGCTCGCCCTGGCTCTCGGCTAGGTGGACCTGGCGGACCAGGGATTGATCGTCTTCGAGCAGGATCGAGCCGTGCTGGAGAAGGGCCCGTTCCCCGCGGCGCTGGGCGCTACCGACGACCTTCTTCCCCGCCACCAGGATCTCACCGCCGACCGCGACCGCAAAGCAGGGACCGCTGCCCACTCCCGGGGCGGTTCGGTCGGGAGCCAGGGTGGGTTGGGCCCCCAGGGTCGTGACGGCCCGAGCCAGCACTTCATGGATGGCACGATATCCCGACTGGAGTGAACCATACTGCGCCATCGGGGCCGACACAGCATAAGTCAGTTCCCGGGCGTGCCACACCGCTCGACCTCCGGTGGGGCGGCGGACGCAATTGAGACTCAGGGCGGCAATCGTGTCGAGCCGGTAGCGACGCTGGGCGGGTTCGTGCCGGCCGAAGGAAAGGCAGAATGGATCCCAACGGTAGAGCCGCCAGAGGTGGGCGCCGGTGGCCTCGCTCCAGTCGAGCATGGCGTGGTCGATTGCCATGTTCTGGTAGCCAGGCCTTGGGGCGTGGTCGATCCAAAAGCCAGAGGTCCCGCCCGGGTTCACGCTCCCACGTATGCTTCGATCGGCGGACAGGTGCAGACCAGGTTCCGGTCGCCGTAGGCTCCGTCAATTCGCGAAACGGTCGGCCAGACCTTGTGGGATCGAGTGGCCGCTGAGGGAAATCCGGCCAGTTCCCGTGGATACGGTCGGGTCCAGGAATCGGAGAGCACGGTCTCGAGCGGGTGGGGGGCATGGAAGAGCACGTTGTTCCCCCGTTCGGCGGCCCCCGACTCAATCTCACGAATCTCCGAGCGGATCGCGATGAGGGCGTCGCAGAACCGCTCGAGCTCTTCTTTCGACTCGCTTTCCGTGGGCTCGATCATCAGGGTTCCGGCCACCGGGAACGAGACCGTTGGCGGGTGGAATCCGTAGTCGATCAGTCGTTTGGCCACATCCTCGACCTCGACGCCGGCGGTTTGCTTGAACATCCGGAAGTCGATGATGCATTCGTGGGCAATGAGGCCTTCGTTGCCGGTATAGAGGATCTTGTAATGGGCCGAGAGCCGTTTTGCCACGTAGTTGGCGTTCAGGATCGCGATTTCGGTAGCCGCCTTGAGACCGTCGGGGCCCATCATTCGGATATAGGCCCATGAAATTGGGAGAATCGACGGACTACCCCAAGGCGCCGCGGAAACGGTGCCGCAGTTCTGCGGGCCGCCGACTGGAATGACTGGGTGGCTTGGGAGAAATGGCGCGAGGTGGGCGGCGACCCCGATTGGTCCCATGCCCGGACCGCCGCCGCCGTGGGGAATGCAGAAGGTTTTATGGAGATTCAAGTGGCACACGTCAGCGCCGATGGTGCCCGGGCTGGTAAGGCCGACTTGGGCGTTCATGTTGGCGCCGTCCATGTAGACCTGACCACCAAACCGATGGACGATCTCGGTAACGGTGCGGATCCCGTCCTCAAAAACGCCGTGGGTTGACGGGTATGTCACCATCAACGCGCCGAGGTTGGCGGCGTGGGCCTCGGCCTGTTTGGCGAGGTCGGCGAGGTCAATGTTGCCATGGGCGTCGGTCTTGATGACCACGACCTCGAAACCGGCCATCACTGCGCTGGCGGGATTCGTTCCGTGAGCCGATTGGGGAATGAGACAGACGGTCCGGTGGTGGTCACCACGGGCCCGATGGTAGGCTCGAATGACGAGGAGGCCGGCGTATTCGCCCTGAGAGCCGGCGTTCGGCTGGAGCGAGATCGCCGCGAATCCGGTAATGTCGGCGAGCCACCGCTCGAGCTCGGCGAAGAGCTGCTGGTAGCCGGGTGTTTGATTGATCGGCGCAAACGGATGGATGCCGCCGAAGCCCTTCCAGGTCACCCCGACCATTTCGGCCGTGGCGTTGAGCTTCATCGTGCAGGAACCGAGGGGAATCATGGCCGAGGTCAGGGAAAGGTCTTTCGCCTCGAGCCGGCGAATGTAGCGCAGCATCTCGGTTTCCGACCGGTATCGGTGGAACACCGGATGGGTCAAGAAACTCGACCGGCGAGCCAAGTGTTTCGGGATCGCATCCGTCAGGCCCGGTTCCGCGGCGGCCGGGTCGAATCCGCCTGCGCCGGACAGGTCGAAGCAGGCGACCAGGTCGACGAGATCCTCGATCCGGGTTGTTTCATCCAGGGCAATCCCGATTCGAGTTGCGGTGATCGCCCTCAGATTGATGCCGCGCCGGGTGGCAGCCGCATGCACCCGCTCGGCGGTGTCGCTGTCGCTGTCGACCGCGATGGTGTCGAAATAGGCCTGGTGAGCCAGGGTGTACTTGAGGCGCTCCAGCGCCTTGGCCAGGAGCTTGGCCCGGTGGTGGGTTCGGGTGGCAATGGCCAGGATCCCTTCGGGGCCGTGGTACACCGCATACATGCTGGCCATCACGGCCAGGAGGACCTGTGCGGTGCAGATGTTGCTGGTGGCTTTTTCGCGGCGGATATGTTGCTCGCGGGTCTGGAGCGCCATCCGGAGCGCGGGGCGTCCTTCGCGATCTTTGGAGACCCCGATCAATCGGCCGGGCAGGTGGCGTTTGAAGGCATCCTTGGTGGCCATGAACGCGGCGTGCGGGCCGCCGTAGCCTAACGGTACTCCGAATCGCTGCGAATTGCCGACGGCGACGTCGGCGCCCCACGACCCGGGCGGGGCCAACATCGCCAAGGCGAGCAGATCGGTGGCCACGGTCACCATGGCGTTGACGGCGTGGGCGCGATCGCAAACCCCGGTCAGATCGCGGACGCTCCCCTGCGTACACGGATACTGGAGGAGGCATCCGATCGTGGCGGCGTCGAACTGGAATGACTCCGGGTCGGCGATGACACAGGTGACGCCCCGTACCTCAGCTCTGGTTTCGACGACGGCGATCGTCTGGGGGTGGCAGCCGGCGTCGATCAGGTACCGCTTTCCCGGGCCGGCGGGCGCCATGGCCAGCGACAATCCCATCGCCTCCGCGGCGGCGGTGCCCTCGTCCAGCAGCGACGCGCTGGCCACTTCGAGGCCGGTCAAGTCGCAGATCACGGTTTGGAAGTTGAGTAGGGCTTCGAGGCGGCCCTGGGCGATTTCAGGTTGATAGGGGGTATAGGCGGTGTACCAGCCCGGGTTTTCGAAAATATTCCGCTGAATGACGCCCGGAATATGGCAGTTCGAGTACCCCATGCCGATATAGGTTCGCAGCGCCTGGTTGGCGTCGGCTCGGGCCGCCAACTCCGCGATGGCTTCCGGCTCGCTGCAGGCGGCCGGGACGTCGAGTGGGCGGCCCAGCCGGATGTTCTTCGGAACCAAGGTGTTGATCAGGGCGTCGACGCTCTCGTAGCCTAACGCTTTGAGCATCGACTCGATGTCGGCGCGTCGAGGCCCCAGGTGGCGGTCGAGGAACGTGGCGGCAAGTTGGGTCATGGTGTCACGATCGGCAGAAGTGAAAACGGCGATGCCCCGTAGGCCGAATCAGGCACCCCGGGGCATCGCTCATTCTAGTGTGCTCGAGAGGGCCGGTCAGGCGCCGATCAGAGTTCGATATGCCGCGGCAGTAAGCAGGGTATCGAACTGGGCCGGATCGGCGAGTTTGAGACGGATCATCCAACCCTCGGAATAGGGGGTCCGGTTCACCACGGCCGGGTCGCTATCGAGGGCCGGGTTGACGCCGGTGATCTCACCGGCCAGCGGACAGAAGAGGTCGGACACGGCTTTGACCGCTTCGATCGTTCCAAAGGCCTGGCTCTCGGCGAACTTCTCGCCGACCTTCGGCAGGTTGACGAAGACGATGTCCCCGAGCTCGCCCTGGGCATACTCGGTGATGCCGATCTCGAGAACCGCGGGGTCGGAGGTACGCCGGGCCCATTCGTGATCGGATGTGTAGCGAAGATCGTCGGGGACGTTGGCCACCGTTTATTCCTAGCGGGATTGACGGGTAGCAGGATACCTGCCTCAACGGGCGGGGTCAAGGCGAACGGGCGGCCTGCCGTTCCAGCTGCCGCCAGACCGTCCGGGCCCGCCGTTCAAGGGTGGCGAAGTCGGCCTCGTTGTCGATGATGAACGTGGCTTTGGCTCGCTTTTCCGCTGACGGCCGCTGGGCCGCAATCATCGATTCGGCCATCTCCGGGTCGAGGCCCCGGAGCCGTTCCAGCCGCTCTCGGCGGGCAGCCACCGGCGCATCGACCAGGACAACCGCGTCGAATCCGGCCGGGTCCATCAGTTCAAAGAGGAGCGGAATATCCTGAATCAAGATCTTCGTGCGAGCCGCACGGGCCTCGGCGATTCGACGGTCCCGCTCCGCGGCGACGGCAGGATGGACGATGCCGTTCAAGGCCGCCAGGGCATCGCGGTTGCCGAAGACCCTGGCCCGCAGGGCCGGCCGGTCAAGGGTACCGTCGGGCGCCAAGATCTCCTCCCCGAATTTGGCGATGATTGCTTGGAGGACCGGGGTCCCTGGCTCCTCGAGCTCTCGGACGATCGCATCGGCATCGATGAGTACCGCGCCCCAGCTGGTGAAGAGCTGGGCCACCGCCGATTTTCCGGACGCGATGTTGCCGGTGAGCCCGACATTCAGCATCGGCTACAGGATCCTCGTCTGATCCTCGTCTCGGCGCGGGACCCGGTGGCACCGGCGGCACCGGGCCTCGTAGGCTTCGCTACCGCCGACCATGATCGTCGGCGAATCCCATCGAGCCGGCCGCCCATTGAGGAGGCGCTGATTCCGGCAGGCGAGATCGCCACAGACGACGCAAATAGCTTGAAGCTTGTCGACCTGCTCAGCGATGGCCATCAGCGGGCCCATCTGGCCGAACGGGTCGCCTCGAAAGTCGGTATCGGTTCCGGCCACGATGACCCGAACTCCTCGCTCAGCCAAGCCGGTGCAGACCGCGACGATCCCTGAGTCGAGAAACTGAGCCTCGTCGATCGCCACCACTTCGGAGTCGGGCCGGACCAGTCGAAACACCTCGGCTGATTGATCGGTCGGCACCGCTTCGATTTCGACGCCGCTGTGGCTCGAGATCCGAGTGATGCCTCCGTACCGGTCGTCGAGGCGCGACTTGAAAACCTGGACTCGGCGCCGAGCAATCAAAGCACGCCGCACCCGCCGGATCAACTCTTCGCTTGTCCCGCTGAACATCACACCGGCGATTACCTCGATAGAACCGGTGCGGGAGGCATGGAACATCCGCTGGCCTAGTCTGGAGTGGAATGACGCACGATATGCGCCTCACCGGCGACGGTCAAGGCGTCCGTCGAGGCGGTTTGGCGCCCCGGTCGACGCGGGCGGTCAGCCGCCGGCCTTTAAACGTCTTGCCGGCGAGCTTTTCAGCCGCCGCCGTCGCGAGATCTTCGGCCCCGAACTCGATCAAGCTGAAGGAGTCCTTGATGTCGATCCGGCCGAGCTGCTCCCGAGGAATCCCGAGGTCGAGGCTCAGGAGCCCCATCCACTCGCCATGGGTAACGCCCTCTTTGTTCCCCACGCTGGCCCACACCTTTGAGACCGCGGGACGAGTCGGCGGCATCGGCCGAATCGGCGGGCCGCCCAGCGCCGGCGCGGCCGTCCGGGCTTGGGTCCAAAGGGTCTGGAGGGCAAGTACAATGTCGGACGCCGGATACTGGTCGAGCAGCGGTGCGATGGTAGCGAAGGCGGCTCGATCGGGACCAGCCTCGATCCGAGTTCGGATCGCTTGGCGATCGGAGGCA
>JAYVJS010000318.1:0-2999 GCA_043769075.1 Gemmatimonadota bacterium
CACCAGCCGCTCCATTGTGCGGCGAAGCGGAATCGATTTCCCGCCCGGGAGGATGTTCCAGCCATTGAACACCACGATTAAGTCGCGTTCTGGAAACGCCATCGGCAACTGACCGCCGAAACCTGATCCGGACCAGACCAGCTTGGTGGTGTCCGAGGGGTTCTGATGGAGCCACCACTTGAGCCCGTAAAACGGCGCCCCCACCCGGTTGGCGGCCCGGACCGCTGGGGCAACGGACGCCTTGACCCAATCTGCTGAGACGATGCGAGTGCCCTTCCAGACTCCGCCGTTCAAGAACAGCTGCCAGATTCTCGCCAGGTCGCGAGCCTCGAGGTAGAGGCCGCCCTCCGTGTCGATCAGCCCGGTTGGGATCCGTTTCCAATACCACCGTTCGATCCCGATCGGCCCGAACAGGTATTTCGCCGCGTACTCCTCGATATCCGAGCCGGTGGCTTGCCGGAAAATGTGGGCAAGGAGTTCGGTCTCCCCGCTGCTGTAGTTGAACTCGGTGCCGGGTTCCCGGCCCATCGGGAGATTGATGGTGTACTCGACCCAGTCGCGGCTGGCCTCCATGGCCACCCCATTGTTGCGGGGGTCGATATAGGGGAGATTCTCGTTCCAATCGAGACCGCCGGTCATGGTCAAGAGGTGCCTAACGGTCATTCTTCGCTTCCGGTCGTCGATGTTGGCGACCTTGGTGGTGTCGAAGAAGCGGAGGACCGGCGTGTCGATCGAGGGGAAGTCGCCCCGAGCGACCGCGGTGCCGATCACCACCGACGTCACGGTCTTGGTCACGGATTGGAGCGTGTGGAGGTCGCCCCGCCGGTAGTAGGGATGCCACCAGGGGTTGAAGTAGTTGTACGGGCCGGTGGGGTCGCCCGCGTTCAGGGCATTCTTGGTCTTGGACGAGTCGGCGTAAATGGTGGCGTAGTCGTGACGGTAGTTCCTGTCGTAGGCGATCTTGCCGCCGCGAATGACCAACATGCGGTCGACGTTCCCGTAGTCGCCCCGGACGATCTCGGCGTCGAGGCTGTCGAGGACGCGGGCGTTGATCCTCGCGGCTTTGAGCGTGGTGACCGGCCATTCGGCGGACGTCGGGCGGTTTTGCCCCACGGCGGTGGCGGCGACTCCGACGAGGGCAAACACGAGGGCAGGGAAGTGACGCGGCATCTTCAAGCTCCCTTGGAAATCTGACGGAGCGCCAGGATGAAACACCCCGTTGCGGCGATCGAAGCGAGGGTCCGCCCATGGTTCCACCGAAGCCACTGGGACACGTATGCGGCCCAGTACTGGCCGGCCTCGACGGCCGCCGGTGTTTGCGTCGCCAGGACGTTGTTCAGCGGTACGTTGAAGCCGAGGGTGATTCCCACCGTCCCCAGCAGGTAAAACCCACTCGCCACCATCAGGGCGGCCGACCCGGGCGCGCCGACCCTCTGGGCGCCCGCGACCAGCAGAATCATCGAGGCGAGGGCGGTCCCGGCGAATACCACGAAGAACAGGGGATTGATGATGGTAATGTTGATGGCTTGCATCGTCCGAATGCCGGCCTCCGGCGGCTGTTGCGCCAGGGCTTTCATCACGAAATTGGAGAATGCGAACAAGAGGCCGCCCATCATGGCGCTCCCGATCGCGGCGAACGTGGCGAGGGCCGGGATCATCGAGGGCCTGATTCGATTTGCCGCTGATAGTCGGCACTGTCGAAGCTCCCCAGCGACTCGGCCACCAAGCCATCGGGCCCAATCCGCCAGTCCTCAAGCCCGCTGATCCGCACCCGCCGGCCGGTGCTGCCGGGTCCGCTGTTGGTGCCGGCGAGGGTCCATCGGTAGAGGACGCGGTCTCCTTGTACCACTACGTCGTCCATGGTTACCAGGAGATCCGGGAACGCCGTCATAAAGCTTTGGGCCGATGCGGTGATCGCAGCCCGGCCGACCGCCGGGGCGCCGCCGTTGATAGCAAGCGAGCCGCCGGGGGAAAAAAACTCCGCGACGCTGGCGGGGTTTTGGCTGCACCAGGCGGCGGTGTAGCGGGCGGCGAAGTCGCGAAGCTGCGGGGTCATCGGCGCTCCTATGGCATGGTATGGACGAGCAACACCGGCGCCCGCGCCGAATCGGTCCTCCTCGGCCCTGCAACCTAGAGGATCAAGGGCGGGCCGTCCACTCGATGACGTGCGGAAACACTATTCGGTCGGCGGCCTTGGTCCGTTGATAATCGACAAGAACCGGTCCCGGTACGTTGCCGAGATCGGAATCAGCTGATCGCGGATCTTGATTCGGTCCCGCTCGATCGACTCAATCTTGTCGATGGCCACCATGAACGACTTATGGACCCGGCAGATCAAGTCGGTTGGGATCCGTTCCTCGAACTCCTTGAACGTCTGCAATGTCATGATTCGCTTGGTGCCGGTATGGATCCGGCGGTAGTCGCCCTTGCCCTCGATGAACAGCACCTCAGCGAGGGCGACCCGTTCGAGGCGGAACTCGGTTTTGACGAACACAAACCGACGCTCCTGCCCCGGCTCGACCGCACCGATGCCGCCCTGGGCCTGCTCAACCGCCTGCACAAACCGCTGGAAAGTGAACGGCTTGAGGAGGTAGTCGGCCACCTTGAGGTCATACGCCTTGAGCGCGTACTGCGGGTGAGCGGTGGTCAGGACGACCTGGCAGCTGATTGCCGACGTCTCCAACAACTGAATGCCAGACAGGCCTCCCAGGCTGACATCAAGAAACATCAGGTCAACCCGGTTGGCGGCCAGAAAAGCCAGCGCGTCCAGGGCGTTGTCGAACTCGCCCACGAGACTGAGGAAGGGGAGCCGTTGCACGTACCCGGCAAGCCGTTCCCGGGCCAGCGGCTCGTCCTCAACGATGATGCAAATCGTGGTCATCGAGCTCAATGGTGAGTTGGACGGCGTAAATGCCGTCGGCCTCGGACACCTCGAGGGTGTGGCGGCCGGGGTAGAGGAGGGCCAGGCGGCGCCGGATCAGCTCGTTGCCCAATCCGGG
>JAYVJS010000319.1:0-2190 GCA_043769075.1 Gemmatimonadota bacterium
TCCGGATTGACCAAATGATCGTCCACCCCGGCGAAGCGGTCACCCTGCTTGGTTGGGTGACCACCACTCGGGCCAGTGGAAAAATCGCCTTCGTCGTCGTCCGCGATGGATCGGGGTACGCCCAGTGCGTGGTCTCGAAGCGGGATGTGTCCGAAGAGGTTTGGAACCGCGCCTTGAGCCTGACCCAAGAGACCTCCGTCAAAGTGACCGGGCTCGTCCGGCTGGATCCCCGGCAGGAGGGAGGGGCCGAGCTCGGGGTAACCGACCTCGAGGTCCTCGGCCCCAGCGTCGATTTTCCGATTACGCCCAAGGAACATGGGACTTCGTTCCTGTTCGAGCACCGCCACCTCTGGCTCCGGAGCCGGCGGCAGGTGGCCATCGCGAAGATCCGCCACCAAGTGTTTCTCGGGATCCATGATTTTTTCGATCAACGGGGTTTTTTCCACGTCAGCACCCCGATCCTGACGGGCAGTATCGGCGAGGAGGCCGGCAATCTCTTCGCGACCGAGTATTTCGACCTTGGGCAGGCCTACCTGGCCCAAACCGGCCAGCTCTATGTGGAGGCGGCCTGCGCCGCCCTCGGCAAAGTGTATTGCTTCGGCCCGACGGTCCGGGCCGAGAAATCGACGACTCGACGCCATTTGACCGAGTTCTGGATGGTCGAACCCGAAGTGGCGTTTGCTGATTCCGCCGACAACATGAGACTGCAAGAAGACTTCGTGAGTTCGCTGGTGGCCCGAGTGCTGGACCGATGTAAGGAGGAATTGAAGGAGCTGGAGCGCGACACCGCCGCACTCGAGCGAGCGGTGCCGCCCTTCCCACGCCTGACCTACACTGAGGCCGTCGCTCGCCTCAACGACCTGGGCTCCGACATTCAGTGGGGCCACGATCTCGGGGGGGACGATGAGACGCTCCTCTGCAAGGAATATGATCGGCCGATCTTCGTGATGAACTACCCGAAGGCGGTCAAAGCGTTCTACATGAAAGAAAACCCCGATGATCCGCGGACCGTGCTGGGCAACGACTGTCTGGCACCGGAAGGGTACGGCGAAATCATCGGGGGCTCGCAACGCGAGGACGACCCCGACCGGCTGTTGGCCCGGATCGAGGGCCAAGGGCTCGATCCGAAATCTTATGGTTGGTACCTCGACCTCCGCCGGTACGGAACGTTCGTCCATTCCGGCTTCGGGCTCGGTGTTGAGCGGACGGTGGCCTGGATCTGCGGAATTCCCCACATCCGGGAAACGATCGCGTTCCCACGCCAAATCCATCGCCTGTACCCCTAACGCCCGGACTTGGTCGACACCAAAAACGCCACGTACCCCGGGCACAAACTGAGCTGGGTTTCTGCTTCGCCGCCCCGGGAAAACTGAAGCAGGTCAATGGCCTCCGGTCGCAGGGCGGCGAGGCCGGCTGGTTCCGCGTCGATCAATGCGAATCCGTCGGGCTCGGAGGATTCGCGGCGGGCGATCAGGTGATCGCCGATTCGGGCGCCATCGATGAAGATGGTCGCCCGCCACCGGCCGGCGACCGAATCGACTGACTGGCACCCCACCGGGAAGGGGCCGGCCACGGGGCCGGCCGGCGGAATCGCACGGCATCCCGCGCCGATCACCATCCCGATCGCGCCCCAGGCCGCCCACCGCCTCATTCGGCCCGCTCGCGGCGCTTCGCCTCGACCCAGAGCACTTCGAGGGCCGCCAATCCCGCGGTGGCCGGATCAATCCCACCCGCCGCGGCCTGGTCTTCGACTGCCTCGAATCGAGTCCGGAACCGTTGGTTCGCCCGTTCAAGGGCGGGTCCCGGGGCAATGCCGGCTTTCCGAGCTAAGTTGACGGCCGAGAACAGCAGGTCGCCGATCTCGTGGTCCACGGCTTTCGGGTCACCATCAACGAGCGCCGCTTCGACCTCGGCCAGCTCTTCGCGGATCTTTGCGATCGGGCCTTCGGTATCGGGCCAGTCAAATCCGATTGCGGCGGCCCGCTCGCCGAGGCGATATGCCTGGAGCAGCTCGGGGAGGCTCCGGGGCAGTCCCTTGAGCACTCCCAACGAGCCTTCTCGCCTCTTGATGGTTTCCCAAGGCTCTTTCGGACCCAAGTCAAACAAGTGAGGATGCCGCCGCATCATCTTGTTTTCAACGTCGCGGCCGACCTGCTCAGCTGTAAATTCGCCCCGCTCTTCGGCCAGGAC
>JAYVJS010000320.1:0-2010 GCA_043769075.1 Gemmatimonadota bacterium
GCCCCACGCTGTTCCAGCTGCCTCCCCACCTGAAGAAGGACATTCCGCGGCTGGAGGCCTTTCTCGAAATCGTCCCCAAACGGTGGCGAGTGACGATGGAATTCCGAAACAAAACCTGGTTCGACGACGATCAGGTATTCGAGGTCCTCAAGGCCCGGGACATCCCGCTGTGTATCTCCGACCAGGAGGACGTGCCCACGCCGGTCGTGGCGACGGCAAGCTGGGGATACGTCCGGCTTCACAAATTCGACTATGACGAAACCAGCCTGACAGCCTGGGCCGCGAAAATCAAAGCCTTTGGTTGGGCTGATGCCTTCGTGTACTTCAAGCACGATCACTCCCCGGGCTCGGGCCCGCCCGTGGCCGCCAGCCTGAAAGCAATGCTATGACGTTTCCGTTTGCCGATCTCGAGTTGGCCCGCCGTCTTGAACGCACCGAAGCGACCGGGTGCGCTCAATTCGTCGAGAGCCGACGGCAGCTTCGGCCAGAGAGCGGGGCCGAGTGGATCGACGTTGCGGGAACCTGGGCGATGTTCGACGGCGTCGCGTCACCCATTACCCAGACCTTCGGGCTCGGCATGTTCGAGCCGGTAACTCCCGAGAATCTCGACCGGATCGAGCGGTTCTTCGTCGAGCGAGGGGCGCCGGTCTGGCATGAAGTGAGCCCTCTCACCGACCCGACGGCCTATCCGCTCCTGGCCGCCCGTGGTTATCGCGCCATTGAGGTGTCGAACGTCCTGTATCGGCCGATCGATCACCAGACCGTGATCCGGGGGACGGCACCGGACGTGTCGGTGCGGCAAACGACGCCCGACGAGTGGCAACTCTGGGCCGAGACATCGACTCGGGGCTGGAGCGAATTCGTCGAGCTTGCCCCGCTGATGGCTGATTTCTCCGAAATCGGGGCCCGCCGTGATGGCGCATTGACCTACCTCGCCGAACGGAACGGTCAACCGATCGGAGCGGGAGCCCTCACGGTGGCGGGCGGCGTGGCCTTACTCGCCGGGGCCAGTACCGTGCCCGAACATCGCCGGCATGGCGCCCAGTTGGCGTTGCTCAGCACCCGGCTCGCCCACGGGGTGCGGTTGGGCTGTGACATCGCCATGATCGCGACGGCACCGGGCAGCGCATCCCAGCGCAACGCAGAACGGCACGGCTTCCGTGTTGCCTACACCCGGACCAAGTGGCAACTCACGTAGAGACCAGCCCCATTTCATCGAAGAAGCAGTAGCCACCCGTCAGCTTCCCGCCCCGCGTTTCGGCACGCGTCATCACCAACCGTTCCTTGGCGCGAGTCATCCCGACGTAGAGCAGACGGCGAGCTTCTTCGAGCTCGGCGCTCGGCGCGCGGCGCTCGGCACCCGGCAGGGACTGGAGGCCGGGCATTTCGGCGTCTTCGACACCGACGATGTAGACCCGGGAGAACTCGAGGCCCTTGGTCGAGTGTAGCGTCAGCAGATTGATTCGGTTTTGGTCGGCTTCGGCGCCGTCGCTGCGGGAAAGAGCCACCCGGGTGAGGAATTCCTGAATTTCCGCGTCGAGGGATTCCTCGTTGAGGGTTTCCAGCAGCCGGCCGACCCGGGCCATGGCGGCGGGGTAGCGTTGGTCAGAACGTTTCTCGGCTCGGACTTTGAGCATGAGGCCCGGGCCACCGAGTCGGTCGATCAGGTCGTCGACCGACGTTGCGGTGGGCGCCGCCCGAGCCCGTTCGGCGCGGTAGAACTCGAGACAGTCGCTGAATCGGCCTAACGCGTAGACGCAACTGATCTCCCGAAGCAAGCCGGCCTCGGCGCCCAAGGTCTCCGGATCGGAGAGCGCCAGGGACACGCCGAGGTAGTCGAGCACGTTAGAGAGTGCCACCCGGCGAGCTCGGGCCACCTTTTCTTCTTCGAGCTTTCGATACACCTGCGCCAAGGTCCTGACATCGGAGAGCGCCTTGTGGGGATCGCCGGGATCGATCCCGAAGCGGGCAGCCAAGTGTTGCAACTTGGCGCTACCAAGCCGGAGGGTC
>JAYVJS010000321.1:0-10307 GCA_043769075.1 Gemmatimonadota bacterium
GGTGCGTCATGCACTCGGGGTGCAACCTCACTAGTAGTTAACTGCGTCATCGAACAAGGTACTCCGTTGCCACGTCTCCGCAATATCCACCGCCAAATACTCGCCTATTTCTCCTCTTTCGACAACCTGACCGTCAGCGGCCGGGCGGCCAGCCCGGGGCGGGACAATGATTTGGCTGGGGCGATGGCCCACAAGCTTCCCAGGAGATGCGCTCATATCCACCCACTTCTGCAGCGGGGATAGGCCGCCAGGGTTTAGGGCCGCCGGCCCTTCCGCTCGGTTGGATATAGGGGCGCGGAATGCCCATGAATCCGCACGGAGTCCGCTGGGACGAGGCAGCCGCGTAGGAAGGATCGGATCGACGCTCGAACCGTCCGGCGAACGGGCACCAGGCACAGCCGAGCCGTCAGGGTCCGTCGGCTGTTCCGTGTCGCAGTCCTGAACGCCCGAACGTAGCAACTACTCGTGGGGGAGCCAATGTCCAAAACGCACTATGTAGCAGTTGCGGCGGCCGTCGTGTTGGCCGGCTGCAACACCGACGGAGTCAACGGCGACAGCCTCCTCAATCAGGACATCGCGATGGTCGCGGCCGAGGCCGCCGCCCAGAATGTCGAAGTGATGCGGGGTCCGGGCGGGCTGCACGGATTCGGGTTCTCAGCACTCCGCGGCAAATTCGAATGCAACGGCGGCGACCGGCATGGCCTCACCGCCACCAGGACCTGCGTCTACAAGGACGCCGCCGGCAACACCCAGGCGGCGTTCGACGAACTCACCACCGCATCGGTCGCGGTCCATGTCGAAATCAAAGGCGCATTCGGCCGCGAAGGCATGGCCGGCGCGATCGATCGGAAGAGCGACCTTCTGGTGACCGGCCTGGCCGGCGCCGAGGCGAAGATGACCTGGAACGGATCAGGTGCCGGCACCGCGAGCCGGGTCAAGACCCGGGACGGCGCCAAGGTGCAGTATGACATGACCGACACCGAGGCCACTAAAGATGTGGTGATTCCAGTTCCCCGGACCGACACCAGCTGGCCCCTGTCGGGCACCATCACCCGGAAGGTCACCGTCAAATTCACCGGCGGCGACAAGGACGGCACGACCGAAACTCGGGACGTCGCCATCACCTTCGACGGAACCCAATTCGCCACCGTCGTGGTCAATGGCGAGACCTTCCAATTCGACCTCTCGAAGCGCGGCCGGCCCGGCACGGGTCGCCGGCCCTAACTCCTAATGGTTGCTAGGCCCCGGGTTGGCCAAACCAATGACAAGCGCCGCGTGTCGCCCAAAAACATCGCGGTGGTTCGTTGGTCCAACCCCAGCCCTTCCAGGCCATCAAGGGCCTTGCTGGGGCGGGCGTGACTTGTCAAACCGGCGGCGGCCGGGGCTGTGACGCGCCGAATCGATGGGTTTACAGGGGATCCACATGGCCCCAGTGCCGAGCGCCGAGTGCCGAGTGCCGAGAGCGCTCCAACGTTCTCCGGCCCCCCGGTATCGAACCGGGATCTCCTCTAGGGGCCCCATTTGATCGCCGATTTGAAGCTCGCGCTCCGGTTGCTCCGAAACCGCCCCCTCTTCTCCGCCATGGTCGTCCTCACCCTGGCGCTCGGTATCGGCGCCAACACCGCCATTTTCAGCGTGGTGAACGGGGTCCTCCTCCGGCCGCTGCCGTACCGTGCCCCCGCCGATTTGGCCCTGATCTGGAGCAAGTGGACCAACTTCGACAAGACCTGGGTATCCCCCTGGGAGTTCGTCCAGTATCGCGGCCACGAACGGATCTTTCGGGACGTGGCAGCCTGGGGCAGCGGGAGTGGGGTCACGCTCACGGGAGACCAGAGCCCCGAGAACGTTCCGGTTGCCGAGGTCACCGCCAATCTCCTTCCACTCCTCGGCGTGGCTCCCCTAGCCGGTCGGGTCATCGCGCCGGAGGAAGACGTCCCCAATGGGCCGCGGGTCGTGTTGGTGGCCCATGACCTCTGGATCCGGCGGTTCGGCGGCGACCAGAGCCTCGTGGGCCGCACCCTCACCCTCGACGGCGCCTCTTGGACCGTCATCGGGATCCTTCCCAAGACCTTCCGCCTGCCGCTCGAGTTCCAGACCAGGGCTCCCGCCGAGCTGCTCGTCCCGTTGCGACTCGACACCGCCAATCCTGATCCCGGCAGCCATAGCTACTTCGCCGTGGCCCGCCTCGCGCCCGGCGTCTCCGCCGAGCAAGCGACCCGCGAGGTCAAGGGCCTGGCCACCCGCTGGACCACCGAGCGGCGCTACCCCGAGTCGATGCGGTTCTCGCCCTTTACGGTCAGTCTCGGCGAGGAGGTGAACGGGGCGGTCCGCCGGCCCCTGCTCGTGCTGGTCGGCTCGGTTGGCCTCTTGCTCCTCTTGGCCTCGGCCAACGTCGCGAACCTCCTCCTGGTTCGGGCCGACAGCCGGGCCCGGGAGATCGCCGTCCGGTCGGCGTTAGGCGCGGGGCGGGGCCAATTGCTTCGGCTGGCCTTGGTTGAGAGTTTGGTGCTCGCCGGGTTCGGCGGCGCGGTGGGACTGGCCTTGGCGTGGCTCGGCGTCGAGGCCCTGGCGGCCTGGGCCCCCGCCAGCGTGCCCCGCGCCACGGAACTCAGCGTCGACGGCACCGTCCTCCTCTTTGCCTCGGTTGTCTCACTTTTGACCGGACTGCTGTTTGGCGCCGGGCCGGCCGGCCGTTCCGCCCGGGTCGATTTGGTCTCATCGCTCAAGGATGGCGGTCGCGGCGGCAGCGAAGGGCCGGGGCGGCGGCGGTCGCGCGACTGGTTGGTGGCCGCCGAGATGGCCGGGGCCGTCATGCTGGTGATCGGGGCGGGGCTCACCTTCCGGAGTTTTCGAAACCTGAGCCGGCTCGATCCCGGGTTCGAGATCCGGAACGCTCTCACCCTGCGAATCGCGCTGCCCGAAGCGTCCTATCCCAAAACCGCCGACCTGATCCGGTTCTTTCAAGGTTTGGGCGACGAGGTCCGCGCTTTGCCGCAAGTCACGGCCGCCGGATTCGTCCGGGTGCTCCCGATCGCGGCGGAAATCGGTGACGCCGGCGTGCGGATCGAGGGCCGGCCGATGCCGCCGGGCGAGCCCAATCGCTCGGCCGACTGGCAGGTCGTCACTCCGGGCTACTTCGAGGCCATGGGCATCCGGTTGGTCCGGGGCCGGTTCTTCGACCGGACCGACACGCCCGACGGCCTCCAGGTCATCGCCGTCAACGAGACCCTTGCTACGCAATACTTCCCCGGCGAGGACCCGTTAGGCAAGCGGCTCCAGATCGGCGGGGCCCCCGACAGTCCGTGGCGTACCATCGTCGGTGTCGTCGGCGACACCCGTCACAACGGTCTCACCAATCCGGTCAAACGAGCGTGGTTCGTTCCCCATAACCAATTCGACAAGTCCTGGGGCAGCACTCGCTCGGCCATGACCCTCGTAGCCCGGACTACCGGCGACCCTCGGGGAATTTTCCAGGCCGTTGAGCGCTTGGTGGCCGCCCGGGATCGCAACCTTCCAGTGACCGAGGTCGCCACCCTCGAAGAGGTGATGGGCACCGCGGTCATGGAGCAGCGATTCACGGCGACGTTAATGGCCGGCCTCGCCATTCTGACCCTGGGTCTCGCCGCGCTCGGCATTTACGGTGTGATGTCCTACTCAGTGACCAGGCGGAGTCAGGAAATCGGAGTCCGCCTCGCGCTGGGCGCCGAGCCGGGGCGGGTGCGTCGGATGGTCATCCGGGAGGGCATGGTGCCCGCCGCGCTGGGGATTGGGGCAGGGGTCGTCGGCGCGATCGGCTTGAGCGGCTTCCTCGGCGGGATCCTGTACGGCGTGAGCCCGCTCGATCCACTCACCTTTGTGGCGATTCCGCTACTTCTGGCGGGGGTGGCGTTATGCTCGGCCCTCGGTCCCGCGCACCGGGCTACTCAAGTTGATCCGGTGGTAGCGCTCCGGCGGGAATAGGCGGGCCGCGGAAGTCCGCGGTGCCACTCCGGTCCGGCGAACGCCTCGAGCCACCGGTCAGCTACGCCAACTGCCCGATGCCGTTGCCCCGAGAAGTTTTTGGAGGCCGCGGGCGGTGACCTCCGGAGTGGCGCCAACGGGTGCGCCCTCGACGAGCAACGAGTCGAGGTGCGTTCGATTAACCACTTGGTCAAAAAGCAGAATAACGAACTCGCGGCCCAGCGGACCGAGCGGAATCGCCCCGACTTGACACTGGCCATCGGCCCGCGGACGGGGGCAGTCGGGGTCCGTGGTCGTTACTGCGAACTGAGATGGCGGCTCCGTGTGAAGCGCCGCGGCCTCCGCAACGACGTCCGCCCAAACTTCCTGGAGACCCGGCTGAAGAGGCCTCGGCCGTCGGCCGCCGGCGGCGAGGAGTCGCGGCCGACCGTCCGTCCCAAAGCCGAACACGACTGGATAGCCTTGGTGCGGGAGACTGGCTCGAAAGACGTAGCCAAAGGACGTTGGCTGCATCGAGTAGATGTCGATCTCGCCTTGGATCGGCGCCGGCGAGTGAACCGCAGGGCGGCCGCTACACGCAGCGAGCCCGAGTACACCTAGGATCAAGCACGAAATTGGGCGGACCATGTCGAGTTCCTCCGATGCTAGGCCTGTTCGCGCGTCGGTCCCGGCGTCAACCCGGCCCCAGCTTCACGGTCTCGAAGAACGAGGTGCAGAATGATCGCGGCGGGGACCGCGCCGATGGCAAATGCAGCGCCAATGGCGCCAACAAAGCCGGGCTTGGCAAGGTAGAAGCCGGCGAGGGTGAGCCCGAGGGCGGCCGGCCAGACGACCCCCCATGAGCGCGCCGGTGCGGAAAGGTGCTAAGCGGCTCATGACACGGCGCCGGAGCGGCCTGGCCAGCCAAAGGGCGACCAGGAGGATGGCCACTACCGCAACCGGCCACACTAGCCAGCCGGGAACGCCTCCGGATTCGGTGCCAAGCCAACTCATCACGTTGATCCGATCAAGTGCCGTTTAGCGTTGAGGATCAATATCGGGGCGCGGCCCCGACTTGCGCAAATCTTCTGCTTGACAAGAATTGTTGTCAATGATACAATGTCTCCATGCTCGACATCCAAGTCATCGATGATCCGGCCGCGGCGACCGTTGCCCTGGAGCCAACCCGAAGCCGACTCCTCTCCGAACTGGCCGCGCCCGCCTCGGCGGCCACGTTGGCCACCCGGGTCGGCTTGGCTCGGCAAAAGGTCAACTACCACCTGAACGCGCTCGAGGCGCACGGGCTGGTGCGGTTGGCCGAGAAGCGGAAGTGGGGCGGGCTGACGGAACGGCTGCTCGTCGCGACCGCCACCTCCTACGTCGTTTCGCCGAGGGCCCTGGGCCCGGCCGCCGGCGATCCGCTTCGGTATGTCGATCGGCTGTCCGCGAGTTATCTCATCGCCCTCGGTGCCCGAGTCATCCGCGAGGTGAGCGGCCTCGTTCGCCGCGCGAAAGAGACCGGCAAACGTCTGGCCACCCTGGCGGTGGATACCGAGGTTCGGTTCCGGTCCGCGGCGGACCGGGCGGCCTTCAGCAAAGAGCTCACCGAAGCCATCGCGACCCTCGTCTCGAAGTACCACGATGCTTCCACGCCAGGCGGCCGCGCGCATCGGCTGGTCGTTGTGGCCCACCCTCTACCCCAGCACACAGAGCCCAAGGAGCCATCATGCCCGTGAAGCAAGAAGCCAACGGTCGCCGGTCCGTCCAGGTCGAATTCGAGGTCCCCGGCACGCCGGAGCAAGTCTGGCAGGCCATCGCCACCGGGCCGGGCATTTCAGCCTGGTTCGTGCCCGCTCAGGTCGAGGAGCGGGACGGGAAGCCCGTCGCGGTGACGCTGAACTTCGGCCCCAACATGGATTCCCGCTCCGTGGTGACGGCTTGGGATCCGCCCCGGTTGTTCGCCAGGGAAGGAGCCGGCTGGGTCCCGGGCTCACCGCCGCTCGCGACCGAGTTCAGCGTCGAAGCGCGGGCCGGCGGCGTCTGCGTCGTCCGCGTGGTGCAGAGTCTGTTCGCGAGCACCGACGACTGGGATGGGCAACTGACCGGCTCCGAAGAGGGCTGGCCCGGCATCGCCCGCATCCTGCGGCTCTATCTCACCTACTTCCGCGGACAGCGCTCCGCGATCATGCAGTTCATGGCTCCCGTGCCCGGAACGGCCGCGGACGCGTGGAAGACGTTGACCTCGGCACTGGGGCTTTCGGGCGTGGGGGTCGGGCAGCGCTGGGCTGCTCCGGCCGGCGTCCCGGCGCTAGGCGGGACGGTCGAGTACTTGAGCGATAGTCCCTACGGCCTCCTGCTCCGACTCGACCAGCCGGGGCCCGGCGCCGGTGCTCTGGGCACCATCGAATTTGGTGACTCAGTTATGGCGACGATGAGCTTCTACCTCTACGGCGATCAGGCGGTTGGAACTGTCGCCCGCGAAACGCCGGTTTGGCAATCGTGGATTCAACAACGGCTCCCAATGCCGACCGAGCCGTGAACTCAGCGGCCCCCAGCTGATGATGGGGCGTTACGCAGGCGAATCAGCTTGCCGTTGTTGGCGTCGGTCAGTAGGTACAGTTCCCCTGAGGGGCTCTGCACCACTTCGCGCACCCGTTCACGGGAGTCGATCAGGAGTTCCTCGGCACTGACAACGGTCTCGCCATCCAGCGTCATCCGCCAGAGACTGCCGCGGGACAGGCCGCCGACGAGCAGGCTCGATCTCCATGCCGGAAAGTCGTCGCCGGTGTAGAACAACAGTGCGGTTGGGGCGACCGTGTGTGGCCACGACCAGACCGGCCCCGTCAGCGAGTCACGGGGTGGCGGTGGGACATAGGTGCTGTCCCGATACCTCCCCGTCGTCCGCAACGGCCATCCGTAGTTGGCCCCTGGCTTGAGGATGTTCAGCTCGTCGCCCTGGATCGTCCCGTGGTCGGTGAACCAGATGGCATTCGTTCCGGGATGGACCGTGAGACCCTGGCTGGCTCGGATTCCAGTCGCGTACAGGCCGCGGACCGCGCCCGGGCCGAAATCGGGGTTGTCCGTCGGAATCGAGCCATCAGGGTTGACACGATAGATCTTGCCGCGGCGGTCCGTTCGGTCCTGTGCCAATGGCCAGGCGGGTTCGTCGCGCTCGTTGAAAAGTCGCTCGCCCGCCGTGAGATAGAGTTTGCCGTCCCGGCCAAACACCATGCCCCCGCCGTAGTGGACCCGTTCAGTCGAGTACGGTTCGGCAACGAAGATCGTGCGCACCTGGTGCAACGAGTCGCGCGTGAGCCGAGCGCGAATGACCTTGGTGGCCCGTCCTTTCGAGTTCGTCGCCGCGTACGCAACGTAAACAAACCCGTTGGAGGCGAAGTCCGGGTCGAGCACCACATCGAACTTGCCCGTGTTGTCGCCGAACCCGAACGAGCCGACGCTGTCTGCCATGTCTCTGGGGAAGCCGGCGATTCTGGTTCGCGCCTTCGTGGTCAGGTTCACCCGGAGGAGGTCACCCTCCTTTTCTGAGATGAGGACTTCGTCCGTCCCGATGAACACCATTCCCCACGGTCGATGGAGTCCGTCGAGTACCGTCTCCTTCACCGGTCGCATCAGCACGCCCGGCGCCGTCCCACGCGCCACCCGCGTCGCGATCTTGTCGACGATGAACCATCCCTCGTCAAGCCGCAACAGGTTGAAGAAGTCGACGAAGGTGGCCTCGCCGATGCTGATCTCGGTACGCGCACTGGCGATATTGCCAACAATGTCGATCGCCACGATCCGGGTGTTGAGCGTGCTGTCTCGCGGGTGAAGTCGCTGCAGCCTCAAGTACTCCTGCTTGGGCATATCGACAAACTTTCCGTCGACCGCTCTCTTCAGATGGAGGGACGGATGCATGGCCCGGTTCAACAATGCCGTGTCGCCGGTCGCCCACCCGTCGAAATACATCTGGATCGTTTGCTCGAGCAGATGCCGTTCACTTGGCGGCCGGGCCTGGCCGTGACCCACGTTCGGGATGAGTACCCCTGCTACGACAAGAACAACGCTGCGCATAGTCATTCTCTACCTTGCTGGAGACGCGGAATCATTGGCTCGAAACATGGGGGCGCCGCAGAACGCTGCGGTGGCGGGCTGTTGCGGAACGACCAGGATCGGTGTTCGTGCTCTGACCCTCTGAGAAGGTTGGCAGCGTGAATCAGGCGGTACTAGTGCCATTGTGATGGTCGGTCCGGGTCCGCTTCCGCGTCCAATGGGCATTCTTCAAAGCCGCGCCACGACCGGGGCCGCTACTGCGGCTCCAACTGAACGTCAATGCGCGTGACGGCTAGGGAACACTCGCCGGCCTGGCGAATGACGACGTGAGAACGCTGCCAGGGGACGTAGCCTGGCTTGGTTACCGTGACCCGAAACTCGCCGGGGACCGATACTCCGAAGAGCACAAGGCCGGGGGGCGAGCCGCCGAGCTCGAGGACCTCGGCGACGCCGGCACCCACGGCGCGGCCGACCGCGCCATTCGCTGCGGGGACCGAGGTCACCGCGTCGCGAATCTCCAGGAACAATCCGTAACTCGGCTCTGCGATGCAGGTTGGTTGCGTTGAGCACCCGGTGTTGACGAATAGGCAGACGGCTGCGCCCACGGCCAGCCGGCCCGTCCTCATTGGGTCCGGGCGGCGGTTGTACCCCGGGTTCTTCTCGTTACTGGCCTGGGCTCTCATCTATCGTGGAAGCTAGCTACCAGTGACTGAGGGTGCTGTGACTTCGCAGCAGGCTGCCGCCGACACTTAGTACCCAAACTCGAAGAGGCGCCCGCGACGGGTCCAGCTGGTGCGCACGCCGAGCAGCCTCCGAGTGTGGAGGGCAGTGGCGATCAACAACGGGGCGCTGCCAGACCGGTCGACTCGCGCGACCCGGCCACGCCCATCGTAGGCAACGGTGATTCGCCTGCGGCCGTCCCGGGTCTGGACCGATTGAGCGTAACCGACCTCGAGCGGCAGGAGCGCTGCCGCCTCCCAGCCGTCCGTCAAGACCGGTTCGGTGGCCCACGCTTCAGCGTCGGCGATTGGGGAGCCACCGAGGACGATGGTCCCGGCCGAGTCCAGCACCACCCATGAGAACGGGAAAGCAGCGGCGGCTATGGTGACAAGCGGACCACGCGCAGCTATCTGCAGCGAGCCGGCTGCTCTGGACGGAACCCACTGACCCAGCGGAAGGAGCCACTCCACCCGTCCATGATCCGAGATCGCCGCAATCTGTCGACTGCCGAGTGTGTCTCGGACGACGACATACCATCGGCCAAGGGTACCGGCTGCCGCCTCGGGCCGCCAACCGTTGGGCAGTGTGAACACGGGGCGGCAACTGGACCGCCGGCCGCGGCCGATCGGGACGTTATTGAAGACTTGCCCGCTGTCGGTCATCGAGGCAATCAGGTCAGGTCCACCGCTGACAAACTGCCCCGCCAATGGTCGGCCGACGACACCGTCACACGTCACCTCGCCGGTTCCCTTGGCCCATATCTCGCGACCCTGGAACCGCCAGGTACGATATGCCAGTGCTCGCCCGCGTCCCGAGCGGAGATCCAGCGCGAGCGCGTCACCGGCATCCGATAGCGCGGCACCGCCCGCCGCGTAATACCCCGTTAGGCCAAAGGTGCTGTCGTCGATGGCGAAGGATGGAATCAGATTAAACCGGAACGGGGCCGATGCCGCCTGCGTCGTAAGCTCTTCGAGGTGCAGCGGTACCGCTTCCAGGACCAAAGTCGTGTCGAGGTCCAAGGTCCGAGCCGCGACAGTGAGGGCGAGTGGTCGCAATCCGATCCGTCGCAATTGGAGGATCGTCTTTGGCTGGGAGAGGGGGACTCGGAAGCCTCCGGCGCTGTCGGTCTCAGTGTGGATGCGCCCGACATCGAATACCTCGACTCGCGGCAGCGGTCGCCCGGCGGAATCAACAACACGGCCGCGGAGCACGGGCTGCGCCGCTAGCCCCACGGCCAGAGGTCCGGCCGCTGCTATGAGCGCTGCGACGAGTCGCAAGTAGCTCAACGGAGCACGGGTCGGCCTTGAGGCGGCGGCTCGGATTGGATCACGGGAGGCCCCACCGAATCAGCCCAACCCGTTCGACGTCGTCGGCGTCACGCAGCGCGACCAGGATCAAGGGACCGTCAACCGCAAGCACTTGGCTGCGGGCCGGCAGGGATACGCGAGCGCGCACGCGGCCGTCGGGATCGAGGACGAGATAACGGGTTAGATCCAATGGACGCTCCTCGAACAGGCGGATCCAAAGCCGGCGATCCTTCGCGACGGTAAAGTCGCGGTAGCGCGGAATCTGGCGAGGCGCCTCGAACTGGGCTTGAA
>JAYVJS010000322.1:0-2260 GCA_043769075.1 Gemmatimonadota bacterium
GGAAGGGACAGCCCCTTCCACCTGATCACCTTGTCTTTAGAACAGTCGGAGAATGGCCTGGTTTGACTGGTTCGCCAGACTGAGCGAGATCACACCAAGCTGCTGACGGGTCTGCAGGGACAAGAGGTTCGCCCCTTCTTCATTCTGGTCGGCCACCGTCAACTTGTCGGCGCCCTCCCGAAGTACGTTCTTGATCTCGTCGAGGAAGTTGTCCCGGATCGTTAACTGGCTGGATACCGCGCCCAGGGTCGAGGAATTGGTCCGGAGCGTTGACTGAGCCGCCGTCAACTGGCTCACCGCGGCGTCGAGGGCCGAGTCAACGGTCCAGGTGTTGGCCGCAATCGAGGAGACCGAGAGGCCGGTCGTTGAGCTGGCATCGAACCCGTTGATCGAGATCTTCGAGGTCCCGGTCTCGTTGGTCTTGACGACCAGCTCGCCGCCTGAGGCCAACAGGTTGCTGCCTTTGTACTTGGCGTCGCTCGCCGCTTGGTCGATCTGCTTCAGCACTTCGTTGAACTGGGCCGCGAGGGTCGACCGACCTGCGGTCGTCGCCACCCGGGCCGACTCCGCGATACCACGGGCGGTGTCTACCAGCTTCGAAATCGACTCAACGCCGGCCGCCGCGGCCTTAATCGTCTGAATCGCTTCGCCGATCTCGTTCTTCCGGGCCGACAAGTCATCGGCGCGTCCCCGGGCGTTCGAGGCGGTGAAGTACGCCGTCGCGTCGTCGATCGGGCTGCTGACCTTGAGGCCGGAGGCCAACTTGCCCTGGGTGCTCCCGATCAGGGTGCTGGTCTGCTGAAGGCTCAGAAGGTTGTTACGAATACCGGCGGAAAGAGAAATGGTCGCCACAGAAATGCTCCTGTTCTAGGTTGATGAGGCCAGGGCTTCTCCCCGCCTCACACCTAGTTCTCGGCAGAAACCCGCCAAAACTTTAGCCGGCCAGCTCAGCCCGGACCCGGTCGATCACTCCGCTCCAGTCGGGCTCGCTTGGCGCCCGCCCGACCACCCGAATGGTCGGAAACCACGGAGACCGAGACTCGCCGAACGTGGTCCAGTCGCTGCCCGAGTCGATCTGCCACGTGGGGCGACCCAGTGCGCCGGCCAACGAGCTCACGGCAGTCGGGGCCGTCACAATCCCGTCTAAGGCCATGACAAGCCCGGCAACCGACTCGAAGTCGTTCTTGAGATCAACATCGCTCCACCGATGAATCCGAACCCCGACCTCCCGTTCGACCCATGCCAGCTCCTCTCCGCAGTCATCATATTGCAGATTGATCCACACCAGGCCCTGGAGTTCGAACAGCGGCCGGAGGGCCTCGATCGCCGGATAGTGCCGCTGGCGTTCGGGGGTCAGCAGACCGCTTCGCCAGCAAACACCGACCCGCCGGCCGGGGCCGATGGCGTCCAGCCTGATCCGCCATTCGGCTACCCGAGTCGGATCGGCCTTGAGGAAGGCGCCGTTCGCGGGAAAGGCCGTGCGCTCCGCGCGAAGGTACTGCGGTAGGCTGGCGACCCCGATCTGGAAGTCAAACGGCCCACCGACCGGCGTGGCGCTATCGTCCGGCAGGACTCGGACGCCCGGGAGCGCCCGGGCCACCAGCGACTCTAGGCGGGGGCTGACGAGGACGGTAACGATGGCGCCGGCCTCAACCAGATCGGTAAGGCAGGTCAGGAACATGAGTTCATCCCCAATCCCCTGCTCTCGCCAGATCAGGATCCGCTGATGGGCCACCGGCTCGCCGTGCCAGGGGGGCCAGGGAAAGGCCCGCGGTTCGGGACCGGCGGCCTTGGTCTTGTGACGCCATTCATACTCCGCCCAACCCTCGCGCAACTGGCCGGTGGCCAGCAGGGTGAAAGATCGGTTCCAGCGAGCCTGCGCCAGCGACGGTGCGAGGTGAATGGCGCGCGCGTGGGCATCGAGGGCGTGACTCATGGCGCCGAGATCGTGGTCAAGATTGCCCAGGGTGGACCAGGCTTCCGGGTACCCTGGGTCAATGGCAAGGGCCCGGCCAAGATCGGCCCGAGCTTCAATCAACCGGCCGAGGTCGCGGAGGCAATTGGCCCGATTGAGATACGCGCCAGGCCGCCCGGGCGCCAACGTAATGGCCCGGTCGGCAATGATGAGCGCCTCAGCCGACCGACCTAACGCTGTCAAAACAGTCGCGAGGTTCGCATGGCCCTCGAACAGATCCGGGTCAAGCCCCACGGCGTGTCGATAGGCAGCCACTGCCGGCTCGAGCAGCTCCTCGGCTTGGAG
>JAYVJS010000323.1:0-3611 GCA_043769075.1 Gemmatimonadota bacterium
CGTCCGCGTGGTGCTCCATCGGATCGGGATTACCACCCAGGGACCGATCGACACCGTGGAGACCGACCCGCTCGGACACTTTGCGTTTGTTTTTCGAGCCGACTCCACCGCGAACTACCTGATCAGCGCCCGTCACCACGGCATCGAGTACTTCTCCTTGCCCCTGGCCGCAAAGCTGAGCCGGCCCGACACCGGACTGGTGCTCATCGTCTACGACACCTCAGCGACAGCGCCGGTGGTGACTCGAAGTCGCACCTTCGTCATCGGAGCCCCTGACGCAACCGGCGGCCGGACGGTCGTCGATTGGTTCGGGATCGAAAACCGGGGAAGCCTGACCCGGGTGGGCCGAGATTCGGCCGACCCGACCTGGCTCGCCCACCTTCCGGAGGGCGCCCTCGGCCCGCAAGTTGGCGACGCCCGATTGTCCCAAATCTCCGCCGAGGCCGTCACCTTCCGGGACGACACGGTCTTCGTCACCGCCCCGATCGCGCCCGGCCAGAAAGAGCTCCTGATTCAATACGAGATCGGGAAGGACCTGAGGAACATTCTGGTCCCCTTGGGACCGATCGACTCGGTCGACCTGTTTATCGAAGAACCGGGGCTCGTCCCAGGCCCCGGGTGGCGGGTTCGGGATTCCCAGATGTTCGAGGGCCGCCCCTTTCGGCGCTATCAGCGCGAGGCGCAGGTGCCGGTCCTGACGATCCGGCTGCCGCGAACCTCGCTGCCGGCGGCCGTGCTGCCGGGGCTGGTGGGCCTCGCGGCGGCCGCTCTCTTCGGTGGCGCCTGGTTCCTGATGAATCGCCGCGGCCTTGCTCGACCGGCGCAGCCATCCTAAGTTCGGCCCGTAGCTTCGCTCGATTGCAGCTCTCGGAAGCCGGTGTGAATCCGGCGCGGCCCCGCCACTGTCACGGGACGTAGTTTCTTCGCTCACATTGCCACTGGGTCATCCGGGAAGGCGAGCGATGTAACCCCTGAGCCAGGAGACCGCCGCAATCTGTCCGTCGGCCAAAACCCTCGGGGGAGGGCGTTGGTGACCCGCTTCTTTCTGGCCCTGTCGATCGCCCTCTTGGGGTGCGGTCGGAATGCTCCGTCTCCGGCCTCCGTCATCTTGACGGATGACGCGGGCGTACGGACCACGCTCGCCCGCCCGGCCACCCGGATCGTGTCCCTCATTCCGGCCGCCACCGAACTCTTGTTTGCCCTGGGCCTCGGCGACCGGTTGGTCGGGCGAACTCGGTGGTGCGACTTTCCGGCAGCCGCCGCCCAGGTGGTGTCGGTGGGCGATGGCCTCGCGCCGAATGTTGAAGCCATTGCGGCCCGGGAGCCCGACCTGGTCGTGGCCTACCAGTCTGCGAGCAACGCCCAGGCCGTGGCCCAACTCCGCGACTTGGGGATTGCGGTCATCGAGCTCGCGCTCAATCGATTGGCTGACCTCGAAACCGGCGCAACCCGGTTGGCCGAAGCCGTCGGCCAACCGGCATTGGCCGAAGAGTTGATCGCACGAGTTCGGTCCGACATCCTCGCCGCGACGGTCACGCCCGCGGTTCGCAAAACGGTGTTTGTACTGACCTGGCGCGATCCGCCAATCACGCTCGGGGCCGGCAGTTTCCTGAACGAGATCATTCACCTCGCGGGCGCCACCAATCTGTTCGAGGACCGCCCCGAACCATCGTTCGTGGTCTCGATCGAGGCAGTCGCCAGCCGCAATCCCGATTTCTTCCTGGTGCCTGGGGAGGATGAGCCGGCTTTCGCCTCCCGGCCCGAATGGCAAACTGTCGAGGCGGCCCGCGGGCGCCGATTCATTCGGGTCAACGGCTCGCTCTTCGACCGGCCGAGCCCCCGCGTTGGGGCTGCGATCCGGCAGCTAGCGGCTTCGCTCGACTCGAGCCGGGCCCAATGAAGCGCTGGCTGCTCGTCGGGATCGCCCTGGGCGTCACCATAATGGCGCTGCTCGTCGGCGCGGTCCCGTTGTCCGTCGCTCAGGTGATCCGCGGTATCGGGCACCCGGCCAGTCCGATCGGGGCGATTCTCTGGAATCTTCGGATGCCCCGAATCGTTTTGGCGTTTCTGGTTGGCGGGGGCCTCAGTGTGTCGGGGGCTGCGCTGCAGGCCTTGGTTCGCAATCCACTCGCCGAGCCCTATCTCCTCGGGATCTCAGGTGGGGCCGGCCTGGGGGCGGTCGCAGCTATCGCCCTCGGACTCGCCGGCCTCTGGGCCATCCCCGCCGCCGCGTTTGCCGGAGCCCTCGCCTCCTCGGCACTGGTGTATTGGGTTTCGGCGGTGCAAGGCGCTCGCCTCGAACCGAGGGTCCTCGTCTTAGTTGGCGTGGTGGTGTCCTCGTTTTGTGGGGCGATCACAATCGCCGTGCTCACGATGTCCGACGCCGCGATGCTTCGAAACGCCTTCCTCTGGCTCCTCGGTGGCTTCGGGACGGCCAACTGGGTTGCGGTCACGGTCTTCAGTGCCTACGCCCTGATCCCGCTCGGTTTCTTGGGAGGAGCCAACCGGATGCTCGACCTGTTGTCGTTGGGAGACGAATCGGCCCAGGCATTGGGCATTCGTACCGAACGGGCCAAGGCGTTGGTTTTTGTCACGACCGCCATGCTCACGGCCGCCAGCGTGGCGGTGAGCGGGATGATCGGTTTCGTGGGCTTGGTGGCGCCGCACGCTATTCGCGGCTGGCTGGGCCCCCTCCACCGCGAGCTCCTGCCGGCGGCGTTCATAGCCGGCGGCAGCCTGTTAGTCGCGGCCGATGCCGTCGCGCGAACGGTCGTTCGGCCGGGGGAACTACCGATTGGCGCCGTCACCGCGCTGATCGGGGTTCCACTGTTCGCCTTGTTGCTTCGTCGGACCTTGGCCTGACGTGTTGATCGGCCACGACGTCTCGGTCCGCTACCCGGGCGCCCGCGTGGCGGCGTTGACCGGAGTCTCCATCGAAATCAAGCCTCATTCGCTGGTGGCGGTGGTCGGGCCTAACGGCGGGGGCAAGACGACGTTACTTCGCGCGCTGCTGGGATCGGTGCCGCTCCACGGCGGCACGGTCGAACTGATGGGCCAGCCGATGGCGGCGTGGTCGCCGCGGGAACGAGCCCGGACGATTGGAGTGGTCACCCAGCGTGAAGAGTATCCGTTCGCCTGGCGGGTCGAGGAAGTGGTCGGTTTTGGCCGTTACGCGAGGCTCACCGCGCTCGCCGCTCTCTCCGCCATGGACCGGGCCGCCGTCGACAAGGCCATGACTCGAGCCGACGTCGGAGCCCTCGCCGGGCGTCGGATCGACACGCTGTCGGGCGGCGAATGGCAGCGGGTCCGAATTGCCCGGGCCCTGGCACAGGAACCGAAGCTCCTCGCACTCGACGAACCGACCGCCTCGCTCGATTTCGGCCACGAAATGGAAATCTTTGAACTGATCCGCGAGTTGGTCCGCGGAGGACTCGCCGGCATACTCGTCACCCACCACCTCAACCTTGCCGCGCAATTCGCGGACGAAATCGTCCTCCTCCATCAGGGTCGCGCCGCCGCTCGGGGAACTCCGGCCGAGGTCCTAACGCCGAGCCGCCTTGCGGAGGTCTTCGGGTGGCCTGTCGAGGTCTCCCTGGTCCATGGCGTGCCCC
>JAYVJS010000324.1:0-3817 GCA_043769075.1 Gemmatimonadota bacterium
CGTTCGGTTTCCAGAAAGCGGGACATGATACGATCAGATCGCCAAACTTAGCCGTCCCAGGCCGGTCTTGCTCTTTGAACCGTTCTGGGGCATTCTCACCAGCATGACTGGTGTCCTCGGCATCCTCGTCTCATTGGCACTGTTGATGTACCTCGCCTACCGGGGCATCAACGTCCTTATCCTCGCCCCGGCACTCGCGTTGCTTGCGGCGTTGATCGGCGGTGAGCCCCGGCTCCTGGCCACCTATAGCCAGGTGTTCATGACGAGTCTCGGCGGATTCCTGGCCAAGTATTTTCCGCTCTTCCTGCTCGGGGCCATCTTTGGCCGGTTGATGAGCGATTCCGGGTCCGCATCGACGATCGCTCGATCAATCGTGTCCTGGCTCGGTGCCAAGCGGGCCCCCTTGGCCATTGTCCTGGCCTGCGCCATTCTGACCTACGGCGGGGTTTCAGTATTCGTGGTTGCCTTCGCGGCCTACCCGATCGCGGTCGCCCTGTTTCGCGCGGCTCAAGTCCCGAAGCGACTGATCCCGGGCGCCATGGTCCTTGGGGCGGCGACGTTCACGATGAGCGCTTTGCCCGGAACGCCGGCGGTCCAAAATGCGATTCCGATGCCCTACTTCGGCACCGACCCCTTTGCGGCGCCGGGGATCGGGACCATTGCGGGTGCGATCATGCTGGCATTTGGGATGTTCTGGCTCAATCGCCGGAGCCGGGCCGCGGAGTGCGCCGGGGAAGGCTACGGCGCACACCCGCTGGATCTTCATGACGCGGGCCCGCCCGGGCACACTCCTAGCCTGGCTGCCGCTTTGGTTCCGATCGTGATCGTCATCGTGGTCAATTTGGCGGTCACCAAATGGTTGATCCCCTCGATGGACGCATCCTACCTGGCGGAGAAGAAGTACGGCGGGGTGACGCTCAACGATGTCCGAGGGATCTGGTCGCTGATCGTGGCGCTGACCGCCGCCGTGGTCGCTACCGTGGCGATCCATTGGCGGCGGTGGTCGGACCTCCTGAGTTCAGTGAATCAGGGGACGATGAGTTCCCTGCTCCCGATCTTCAACACCGCCTCCGAGGTCGGTTACGGCACCGTCATCGCATCCCTGGCGGCCTTCGCCGCAATCAAGACGTTTGTGATTGGGATTGCGCCGGGCAACCCGTTGATTTCCGAGGCGATCGCCGTCAACCTGATGGCCGGGATCACCGGCTCCGCGTCGGGCGGCATGAGCATCGCCCTGGGGATCTTGGGCAAGAGCTATCTCGAGATGGGCACCGCCGCCGGGATTAGCCCAGAGCTCCTCCATCGGGTGGCTGCGATCGCCTCCGGGGGGCTCGACTCGTTGCCGCACAACGGCGCGATCATCACGCTGCTGGGGATTTGCCGGCTAACCCACCGGGAGTCGTATCTGGACATTTTCATGGTGAGTGTGATCGGACCGCTGATCGCACTCGTGGCCGTACTGATCCTCGGATCGACCCTTGGAGCGTTCTGACGGGACCTTGAACCCGGCGCCTAACGGCGCACGACCCGTTGGACGGTCGATCTCACCCCGTCGGAGAAGGTGACGTCGAACTGCCGGCTTCGAGTCCAGATCGTCGCGGCTCCACCTCGCGCAAACGACAGAATCTCGCCGGTCACGGCGTCTCGAATCATCGCCATCGGATAGGTCGTGCCATCCCACCGCATGGTCGCCTGCACCGCGGACGGAGCCGTGACCGCGGCGCCGGGGTCCCTGAAGAAGAGGCGGCGGCCGGCTTGGGCGATCGCCTGGGCCGAAAGCCGGTTGACC
The DNA here is from genome assembly GCA_043769075.1 of Gemmatimonadota bacterium. Classification (GTDB taxonomy): domain Bacteria; phylum Gemmatimonadota; class Gemmatimonadetes; order Gemmatimonadales; family GWC2-71-9; genus SHZU01. Next base: position 1,790 of record JAYVJS010000324.1, read on the forward strand.
GGCCCGGCCGGTGTGACCAATCGAAGCTGGGCAAGGCCTTCGTCCTGAACCCGGTCGAGGGGGACGACGGCCACGAAGTGCTGCTCATGCTCCATGTTGATGGTCATCGTATGCACCAGCGCCACCGGCTGCACGAAGAGCAACCGGCCGTCGGCCGTCAGGCCTTCGACGCGATACCCGCTGGTTCCGGACTCTGGCAACGTCGTCGGCGCTGCCACCCGGAAGGCCGGCTCAAAGACCACACCGGCCGGACCAATGCGCCCCCAGATCAATAGACCGCTGACCGCATTCGACGGAGCCGGAGGGGCATTGGTCGGGCCCCCTTGGCGATAGCCGATCAAGCCTGACCAGGTGTAATCGCTGACCCACTTCGATCCGCAATACCCCATGAAATCGGAATTCGTTGGCGGCTTGACGGTCAGGGTCGTGAGGTCGAGCCCATAGGTCCCAATCAAGCCCCCCGCGTACGGAAAGGCCGGGTCCGGCCCGCCGGCCCCACCGCACGGCGAATGTGACCGGCCCATGTTGTGCCCGACCTCGTGCGCCATGACCCCCGAGCCGCTCGGCAACACATCCCAGCCTAACGACGTGTGAATCCCGCCCCCGACGTAGCCGATGCCCGCGACCCCGCTCCCATAGGTCGTCTTCACGACTCCATAGTAGTATCGGCTACTGGCATCGGCGCTCCGGACCGCGGCCACCTCGCTCAAAATGGTACCCCAGGCCGAGTTGGAGTTATTCGACTCGAGGGCCGGAGCCGTGGTCGTGTAGGGTGCGCGAACGTCGGCGGAATAGGCGGCGACGGGCAGCCACTTCAGGGGGTCCACAAGGAAAGTCGCGGTATTCCCCGCCGTGACGTTGCCCTGGAGACCGTTCACGGACTGGAGGACGGGCACAAAACGAACATTCCAGGTCGGGACCGTTCGGACATCCATCGCGAACGGAGTCCCGCTGACCGGGAAGGTGTTGTCGGCGTCGTTCGATTCCGGTACTCCGTTGGCCGGATCAACGTCGGCCAGGACTCGGAGATTCGGCTGCACGGTGGCGGCGGGAATCAGGAGATTCCATGAGCTCGACAGGGTACCCTCGGCGATCGCGGTCGGCACACTCGCCGTTGGGGCGGTAATCGTGGAGGTCTGGATCAGGGTGGCACCCGAGTAGAGGCGAACCCGAACCGACGGCGCCGCCGTGTTGGCCTGACTCGCCTTGACGAAGACCCGAAGGTAGGCATCGCGACCGGTAATCAATGGGGTCGTGCCATCGTACTTCGCCGCCGCCTGGGTCAGATACATCCCGTCGATCACCAGATTCAGGGGCACGGGCCCACCGACCGTGTACACCACACCAGCCGAAGCCGTCGCTCCCCCGGTCACCGTCGCAACCTGAGTGACTGGCGCGGGCAGGTAGGAGTTTCCCCCCGACGACGTGGTGCCGGCGGCGACCGTGTAAGATCCCGCCGTCAGGCCAGTCAGCGTTGTGGTGCCGGTTACTGATTGGGTGTAGCCGCCTGGGCCGGTCACCGTCACGACCGCGAGGGCACCGCCAGGCAAGCCCGTCACAGAAATCGCCAGGGAACCAGTGGGCGAGTACGTCACCGCCTTCGACGCCGTTGCTCCGCCGGTGACCGTCGCGCTCTGGGAAGCCGGAGCCCCGAGATAGGTCGTCGGGCCGACGAGCACCGAGGCGGCGGCGACAGTGTAGGAGCCGGCGACGAGTCCGGTCAACGTTTGGGTCGCGGTCACCGTCTGGCTGAAACCGCCCGGGCCGGTGACGGTCACATTCGCCGGGTTCCCGCCGGGAAGACCCGTAATCGTGAGCGCCAGCGACCCCGTGGCGGTGTAGGCGACCGTCGCCGTGGTCGTCGCCCCGAGAGAAACGGTCGCGGCTTGGGACGCAGGACTGGCGAGATAGGTGAAACCGCCGAAGCTCACGCTGGTCGCCGCGACCGTATAGGTCCCCGCCACGAGGCCAATCAGGGTCTGGGGCCCGGTGAGGGCCAGGTTGAACCCGCCGGGACCGGTCACCGTG
>JAYVJS010000325.1:0-2926 GCA_043769075.1 Gemmatimonadota bacterium
GCTCGGTCATCACGGCGAGGCCGATCGCCTCGGTCTTGAGGGCAATGCCGGGGCCTGAGCTCGAGGTGATGCCCAGGGCCCCGCCGAATGCCGCGCCGATCGCCGCGCACATGGCCGAGATCTCGTCCTCGGCCTGGAAGGTGACAATTCCGAACTGCTTCAAATGAGCCAGCGAGTGGAGCACTGGGGATGACGGCGTAATGGGATAGGACGCCATAACGACCCGGTCGAGCTTGGCGGCTTTGGCCCCCGCCACGAGTCCCCAGACTAGCGAGTCGGTTCCAGTGACGGTCCGATAGGTGCCTGGGGCGGCGCTGGCCGGCGCGACGCTGTAGGATGGGGCCGAAAGCTCGGTCGTTTCGCCGAAGGAGTGCCCCGCGTTGACCGCGGCAACGTTGGCTTTCGCGATATCAGGCTTCTTGGCAAACTTTCGCTCCAGCCACTCGATCGTGTTCTTCCGTTCCCGGCCGTACATCCAGAGCATCAGGCCTAAGGTCCACATGTTCCGGCATCGGAGCGCGTCTTTGGTGCCCAAGCCGAACGGCTTGACGGCCTCGGCGTTCATCTTGGTGACGTCGAGCCGAAGGACCCGGTAGTCGGAAAGGCCAGGGTCGTCGAGCGGGCTGGCCGAATACCCCGCCTTGGTGAGGTTCCGGGCGTTGAAGGTGGCAACGTCGCAGACCAGCACCCCGCCCTTTTTAAGATCTTTGAGATTGGTCTTCAGGGCAGCCGGATTCATGGCAATCAGGGCGTCGAGTTCGTCGCCGGCGGTCATGATCTCGCCGCTGCCGAAGTGAATCTGGAAGGCGGAGACGCCGAACGTGGTGCCCTGGGGGGCCCGAATCTCGGCCGGAAAGTCGGGGAAGGTGGCCAGGTCGTTGCCGGCCAACGCGGTTTCGGCGGTGAACTCGGAGCCGGTAATCTGCATCCCGTCGCCGGAGTCGCCGGCGAAGCGGATCACGACGGCCTCGCGGGGGATCCTGGCTTGGGGGGTTGGGGCGGTCGTGGTCATGTCGCTACCTCGGGTCAAAAAAGGGGGCCGACCAAAACTATCCTCGTGGCGACGGTTCCGCCTCCTCCGGGCGGGGTTCGTCAAACTGGAAGGGGTACCGGTTCTACCTCGCTGATCCGGCTCACGTCGACCTTGGTCACCACACCCGCTTCATCGGTTTCCGAGATGTTGGCAAACCGGGCGCCCCAGACGAACTCGTTGCCCGCGTAGGATGTCCGGGTGTGGACCGTTTGGCCGAAGACCTCCTCGACGGCGGTCAACAGGACGAATAGCTCAGGCGCTCGATCGAGAAATCCCTGGTGGTCGAGGCCAAACAGAGGACTCGAGGCGGTGATCGGATGGACCACGGTCCAGGATGTCGGCATGAAGACGACGTCGTTCCGCTCGAGGGTGAGCGGAGTGAACTCGCGACTCGCTCCGTCGGGTTTCAGCAGCGAGATGTTGACCACAGCGGCCACTCGGATCAGTTCGTTACGGCGGGCGTTGGCGAGCCGGAACATCAGGGCCTTGCCGCCATGGTACGGTGCGATCGTGGCCACGGTGCTAAACACCACTCCAGCGTGGGGTCGAGAAATTCGGGCAAACACGACCCCGGCAACGGCGGCCGCACCGAGGAGGCCCGTGAGCGCCTCGACGGCATCGAGTACGTTGGCCCCGAACGAACTCGGGACAATATTGCCGTACCCGATGGTGGCGAGGGTGTGGACGCTGAAAAAAAAGGCGTCGACGAACCGGCCCGCCATCGTTGTGCCGGTGCCACCCTTGAGGGCGTCTGCGCCAAGGGCGAGGTAGCCGACCGCGAACAGGGCGTTGATGCCGACGTATGCCAGGCCGACGAGCCCCAGGAACTTGGGCCAGGTCGTGGTGAGCAGGTAGTTGTAGATGCCGACCGATTCAAAGAACCGGAGTCCGACCCGGCGAGCCGAGAATTCGCCGCCCCGCTGGAGGAGCCGGCGCCGGCCCCCCCGGCTGAGTGCGCCCCCAAAGCCCAGGTCCGCGGGCGGGCCGGCTTTAGGGGTTTCGACCCGTTCGGGTTCGGTCATCGGTGACTAGGCGAGGTAGCGGTCTTTGATGATCTGGAGGTGGTGAGTCACGTGGCCAGGTATGATATGCGCCAAAGCCCGGACCGAGACCTCCTTACCACTGGCGACGCCGCGGCGGGTCCGGGCGGCGGCCGGCAACCCCGACAAGAGGGCGATGGTGGCACTCCGGACGGCGACGAACTCGTCAATCAAGCTCGTCAGCGACCGATCGTTGAAGGCGGCGGGTTCGATCCAGGCGTTCTCATCGAAGCTCGGTAACGGGTTCGAATCCGCTCGCGCAAAGCTCAAGGCCCGATAGGAAAAAACCCGCTCGGCGTCGATCAGATGACCGACCACCTGCTTGATCGTCCACTTTCCTGGGGCGTAGGCATAGTTGCCCTTCGCCTCACCAACCGGCCGGAGCAGGTTTATGACCTCGGCGATCTGCCCTGTCAGGGTCGCGATCAGATCACCGGGCGGGACCTTGCTGACATAGGTACCGTAAAAGGAGGCGTATTCGTCCGCCGTGGGCCGATCATACTCAATCGTTATCATCGATCACGTCTCACAAAGCGAAGGTTTTGGACCCGACCGGCCCCGAGGAGAAAACCGTTGGGCCGTCCGTTTGGAGCCCGAGAGAATTTGAGACTGAGTCCCCGCGGGTCGGAGAAATCGTCCTTCCCGTTCGATCGCAATGTAATCGGGGCCTCTTCGCCGATTTGAACGGTGAGGATGTTGGCGGTTGCCGTCAGCCGATAGGCAACGTTCAGTTCCGAGCTGTAATAGGTCCCCGCGAGTCCGACCAGATCGGCGGGCTTGGTTGGCAAGCCGCTCCGCGCGGTGTCGGCAACGTTGACGGTCACTTGATCGACGGCTCGCGGCCCGATGAAGA
>JAYVJS010000326.1:0-2754 GCA_043769075.1 Gemmatimonadota bacterium
GCAGCTTCCGACCGTGCTCGATGTCCGGGCCAAGAAACTCGAAATCACCAGGGCCTCGATCCGCGAGGCGTTGGTCGCGGGGAAGCTCGACGGCTACCGAGTCGTGGTCGAGCAATTAGCGAGCGAATTTGATGTCATGGACATCGCGGCGGCTGCGGTCCACCTCGCTCATCTGGCGGGCGCGGGGGCCGGCGGCGAGGAGGCTGAGATTCCGGACGCGGCTCCTCGGCACTCGGCGCTCGGCGCTCGGCGCCCGGAGGTTGGGACGGCGCGGCCCCGGGCCAAGTCGGTGGGGATGGGCAAGGTATATGTCGGGGCGGGGCGGAAGGACAATATGAGGCCGGCGGATTTGGTTGGGGCGATTGTGAATGAGGCGAAGATCGAGGCGAAGCGGATTGGGGCGATCGAAATCTCTGACAAGTTCTCGCTGGTCGAGCTCCCCGAAGAGTTGGTCGATCCCGTCATTGCGGCCCTCCGGGCAACCAAGGTCAAGGGCAAGCGGCTAACCGTCCGGCGGGACCAGGCCAACCGGCGAACGCCATAACCGGGCCCAGGGGCACGGTTCCTGCCTTTGCGTGGCTCGAATATGACCGCCACCATCGAACCGACCGCCCCACCGGCTGCCCGTGCCCCGATCGTCGCGACCTTTTTCGCGGTGCTAAAACGGGCCACCGAGCTCAACGCCTCCGACGTCCATGTCTCGGCTGGGGGCCCATTTAGGCTCCGAATCCGGGGTCAGATGGCGGCCGTCACCGGGATGCCGAACCTGGAACCCGAGGACACCGCTAAGATCGCGGCAGAAATCCTCACCGCCGCGAAAAAGGCCACGCCAAACACCATGGCGGCGGTCCTCGCCGGCCTCAAGGACGTCGACTGCTCGTACTCCCAACCGGGGCTGGGCCGATTTCGCGTCAACCTCTGCAGCCAGCGTGGATCGATCGCCTTGGTGCTTCGAACCATCCCAGTGGTCATTCCAGATTTCAAACAGCTCGGCCTCCCCGATATCATCCGCGACATCGCGATGGAGGATCGAGGGCTCATCCTGGTAACCGGGGTAACCGGGAGCGGTAAGTCGTCGACCTTGGCCGCGATGGTGTCGTATCTCAATCAAAACCGGGCCGCCAAGATCGTCGCCATCGAAGACCCGATCGAGTTCCTCCACCAGGACGCCAAGTCCGTGGTTATCCAACGGGAGCTCGGCGGCGACACCGACAGCTTTTCGAGCGCCCTACGGGCCGCGCTCCGCCAAGACCCGGACATCATCATGCTCGGCGAAATGCGCGATCAAGAAACCATCGACATCGCGCTCAAGGCAGCCGAAACCGGTCACTTGGTTTTCAGCACCGCCCACACCACCGACGCGATCAAGACCATCTCGCGCCTCGTCAGCGTGTTCGAGCCCGCGGAACAACAGTCGATTCGGTATCGGCTCAGCGAAACGCTGCGAGCGGTGGTCTCGCAGCGGTTGTTACCCCACAAGGACGGCAAGGGGCGGGTCGCGGCGGTGGAAATCATGCGTCACACCGGTGCCGTCCAGGAATACATCGCCGACCCCGACCGGACCAACGAAATCAAAGACCTGATCGCCACCGGGAAGACTCAGTACGGGATGCAGACCTTCGATCAGCACTTGATGGAGTTGTTCCGGGACGGCACCATCTCCGAGGCCGTGGCCCTCTCCGCCGCCACCAGCCCCGCCGATTTCGCCAGGAATCTCGAGTTCCAATAGCCTACGGTGTCTGGGCCCGGTGTTGGTCGAACCAGCCGGACAGCGTCGTCATCTTGGCCATCGCGTGGCTGGGCCGGCCCCAGATCCCGTGGGACTCGCCGGGCACCCGGACCAGCACCGTTTCCACCCCTAACATCTTGAGCGCCTTGTAGTACTGCTCCGACTCCGACATTGGGGTCCGGTAGTCTTCCTCTCCGGTCATGATCAAGGTCGGCGTTTTCACGTTCTTGACCACCGACAACAGGGACCGAGACTCGTAGTTCTGCTGATTGTCCCACGGAAACCCCGGAAACCAGTTAGCCACCGCGAGCGGCGCCATGTCCGCCGTGAGGGCGAACGAGTACCAGTTGATGACCGGATAGAAAGCCAACGCGGCCCGGAACCGGTTGGTCCGCCCGATCATCCAGGCCGTCAGAACGCCACCGCCACTCCCACCGGTCACGAACAGGTTCTTGGGGTCGACATACCCCTTCGCGATCACGGCGTCGACCCCCGAATCGAGGTCGAAGAAGTCGTCTCCCGGATAGGCATGGTGAATCAGATTCCCGAACTCCTCTCCGTAGCTGGTGCTCCCCCGGGGATTGGTGTAGAGAACCACATACCCGCTCGAGGCCATCAGCTGTTTTTCGACATCAAACCGGTCGCCGTAGTTGGCAAAGGGACCGCCATGGATTTCGAGAATCATCGGGTATTTCTTCGCTGGATCGAATCCCGGGGGCTTGATGATCCATCCCTGGATCGGCCGGCCATCCTTGGAAGACTTCCACCACAACTCTTCGACCTGACCCAGTTGCCGTTCGGCCGTGACGTCGGCGTTCACCGCCGTGATGACTCGGACCGGCTGGGTGGGCCGAACCACCGCAATATCTCCCGGAATCGAGGGCGTGCTCGTCGAAAATGCGACTGAGCCGTCCCTGGCCACCGAGAACGACCCGCCACCGTAGGCACTGCCCCCAGTACCGAGGTCCTTCGCCACGACTCGATGGCTCCCGTCCAACAACATCAGAGCGACTTTGGTGTTCCCC
>JAYVJS010000327.1:0-8013 GCA_043769075.1 Gemmatimonadota bacterium
CCGGCTGGGGCGGCCAGCGCCCCTGGACCGGCGGGCGCCACCGGTGGTGAATCGGGCGAGGCCACCGTTTCGCGAGGGTGGGCACTTCGCACGGAGTCGGGCAGCGACCGCGGCACGCCCGCGTAGGGCGCCACCTTCGCGATGTCGAACGGCTCGGTCGCACCCAGCACCTCGCGCCGGAGCTTCTGCCAGTCGAGGCCCCAGATCGTGTGCCGGTTGGCCCAGGTGTACCGGTTTCGGTCGCCAGGGAGACCGCCAATGGGCGGCACCCACGAGAAGCGCGAGAGTACGAGGAGCTGGAGCGCGGTGGGCGGCAGCGTCTTGTCGTAGTAGTCGGGATTGCGTTCAACCAGATTGAACGCGCACGACGAGGTCCCAGACGGGGCGATCTCCGGGGTGATGTAGGTCTGCTCCCGCTTGATGAGACACGCCGGGCGCTCAGCCTCGACGGCCGGAAGGCTCGCAAGCCGCGTCTGGGCGTCGGCCCGGCGGCGGGTCGCGATGTTGAAGGGATGATCCGGATTGGCCGCCACATCCCACTGGTCGCGCAGCTTCTTGGTGGCCGCGGCGACCTCGGCTTCACGACTGGACCGGATCTGCGCCTGCGCCGCCGGCGTCTTGGCGCGCTCGCGCTCGATCCGAATCCCGATGATCCGTTCCTCCTCGGCCTTCGCCGTTGGCGAGAAGTAGCCGCCGTACTGCCGCTTCGCGCCGTCGATCACGGCTTGCAGGCGCTTCAGCTCCTCATCGAACTGGGTGAGCTGCCATCGAATCATCCGACCCACCGCCACCGGCCGAAAGAGCGGTCTGTTGTTGCGCGGGATGACGAGGTAGTTCTCATCCGGATTACTGAGGGTAAAATAGGCCGGGAACCCTTGGAACAGCCCGGCCGGCTGCCCGGCGGCGAAGAACTCGCCCCGTTCATCCTGGAATGGCGATTCTGGACTGACCAAATGACCTGGCATCTTGTTGAAGCTGAAGATGAGGTGTAACAACTCGCCTCTGATCACCGGACCCCTGGGCGTGTTGCGGCTGAGCGTCTTGCTCCCCCAGTTGGCGACCATGAAGCTGGACTCGAACGCATGGCCCTGGTCGATGCGACCATCCGCACCGGCGCTCACCGGCCACGGGCAGATGCCGATCGGGGGATTGCCCACCGGAGCCGTCCGCAGGAAGGCGATGGCCTTCTCGAGCGTCACTCGAATGGCCTGGCGCTGGGCGACCGTACCTGGTTGGGTGTCGAGCGGCTTACCGCCCCATTCGGTCGGCATCCAGCGGCACTCGCCCCAGTGCGGAAACTCCTTCTTCGACCACTCGTTCCGGTTGTCTTCGTCCTTGTCGTAGTCCGGCAGGGGCATCTGGGACGGGGTGCCCGGGGCCGGCAGCGGCACGACCTGGCCCGGCGGCAGGAGGAGAATCGGTCCGGACGCGGCGGCTGGTTGAGCGTGGGCCGCGGGCGGGACCACAATCGCCAACGTTCCGGCCGCAAGCGCGGCCGTCATCCACGACGGGCACGCGACGAATGTTCTTGCTCGCAAAGGTCCTCCTCGGTCTTTCACGACGTGCGGCCTCGCGCCGGGGGCACCCGCCACCAGGCCTGCAGCCAGCGGGGCGCCTTCCCCGACACCCTCGTCGGATTGTACTGCCACGCCGCTCTCGCGGCCACCCGGTTGGACGCGCCCTACTTGCCGCGCAGTCGCGTCACCGGACCATCCACGCCATGCGGAAACTGGATGTCGGCAAAGCGATCATCGTCGCGAACGGTGCGTTTGAGGCGGGCAAGTTCCGCCTTCAGCATGGCCGTGAGCACCGACATGCCCGGCTGGCCATAGAGATTGTGCAACTCGTTCGGGTCGTTCACCAGATCGAACAGTTCGTATTGATCCTTCTTCCAAAAGTAAATCAGCTTGTGGGTCGAGGTACGTACGCCATAGTGGGCCCGGGTATTGTGATCGCCTGGGTCATGGTAATAGCGATAGTACATCGACGTGCGCCAGTCAGCCGGCGTCCGGCCGCGCAGAACGGGCAGGAGACTTCGTCCCTGCATATCGGGTGAGGCGGGTAGCGCGGCGACGTCGAGAAACGTCGGCGCGAAATCGATATTGAGCCCCATCGCGCCATTGGTGGTGCCAGGCGCAATGCCGGCCGGCCAACGGACCAGAAACGGCATCCGAATGGACTCTTCGTACATGAATCGTTTGTCGTACAAGCCGTGGTCGCCCAGGAAGAACCCCTGGTCGCTGGTGTAGATGACCATCGTATTTCGCGCCAGGCCGGTGGAGTCGAGGTACGCCAGCAATCGTCCCACGTTGTCATCCACGGATTGGACCGTGGCCAGATAGTCCTGCATGTAGCGCTGATACTTCCAGCGGATCAACGACTCCCCTTTCAGGATCACCGGCGCTCCATCAACCACGGTCGCGACCGAATCCGGATTGAGATCAGGCCACTCGGCAACGGCCGGTCCAGTCAGTCCCGGCGGCGGCGGGATCTTGAGGTCATTGTTGGTGAGATCGACGGCAACCCGTTGCTGGTTTTCATGGAGCGCATCGGTGCGCGTGGCATAGGTGTCCCAGAAGGTGGCCGGCTCGGGAATGTGCTTGCCGGCAAACAGCGCGGCGTGCGCCATATCCGGTTCCCACGGGCGATGCGGCGCCTTGTGATGCACCATCACGAAGAACGGCTTGTTACGGGGCCGATGCCTCAGCATGTCGAGCGCACGATCGGTGATCACGTCGGTCACATAGCGACCCGTGTAGGTCGTCTCCCGGACGGCCGTGTAGAACACGGGATCGAAGTACACACCCTGACCCGGCAGAATCTCCCAACGGTCAAAGCCAACCGGATCGCTCCCAAGATGCCATTTGCCGACTATCGCGGTGTAGTACCCGCCCTGTTGCAGCAGCCGCGCGACCGTCATCCGCTGACTGTCAAACCGATTGAATACCGTCACGCCGTTGATGTGCGCGTACTGGCCGGTGAGAATCGCGGCCCGACTGGGGGTACAGATGGAGTTGGTGGCGAACACGCTGTTGAGCTTGGCGCCCTCGCGCGCCAGGCGATCCAGATTCGGGGTGCTGTTCATGCGAGAGCCGTAGGCGCCAATGGCGTGCGCCGCATGATCGTCCGTCATGATGTAGAGGATGTTGGGACGGTTGGCCCGCGAACGTTGGGCCTCCAACCCGTGTGGCCCGCTAATGACCGCCATCACCGCCAACAGGGCGCGCCACCTCATGGTGTCTCCGTATGGTTTATCCGCTCAATCTACCGTGATCTCCGATAGAAGAACCACTTGGTCGTTTCGGCGGCCACGATATACCCTACGGTAATCATCATGAGAGCCAGGAGGAGTCGGGAGGGAACCGGCACGAACCCAATCAGAGCCGCCCCGGGAAACCACGGGACCAGCATCGTGACCACGAGGAGGACCAGAGTCGAGCCCAAGAGCAAGTTGCCGGGGCGGCTCCGAAAGAACGGGCGCCGGGTGCGAACGACGAGGGCGATGACCAGCTCGGTCCGCAGCGAACCGAAAGCGACTTCGGGATCAAAATCCGTCCGAACGTTCGGCATGCACGTGATTGCGCCGACCGCGAAGACCCAGGCGATGAGACGAGACGCGCGCACATCCCCTCCTGATGGCGGCAGGCGGGACTCATGTCCCGCCCGTCACCGGTGAGTGGTCACTTGGTAAAGAAGGAGAGTCCAAACAGCAGTTGGAACCGATCCGAAGCGCTAAAGTCACCCTCGAATCCATGGACGTAGCCCGCTTCGAGCCGGAACGCGAACTTGGCGACCGAAGTGATCGGAGCCTTCACGCCGATGCCGGCTCCGGCTTCGAATTGGCTCACGCTTTCTCCGCCCCCTGTCAAAAGATTGATGCCCACGAACGGCCGCAGATACGGCCTGGCCTTCTCAGCGTCGGTTGCCAAGTGCACCAGCACGCCAATCCCACCGTTGATCGTGGCCACTGAATTCCCCTCGCTGGGCTTGAGCCAATTCAGCGCAATGGCCGGCTCGATCTCGACCCGCTCCGACGCGATGAACCCGACCCGGAACCGCTGGAACGGAATCCCGAGTTGCGTACCACCCCCGGAGTAAACGGACAAGGCGCCATCGAGTCCCAACTCCACTGCTTTGCTCTGGGCCGCGAGCGAGTCCGTTAGGGTCAATCCGATACCTAACGCAATACTTCCGACAATCCGACGCATAAACCCTCCTGGGTGCGAGATGCCAGCCCAAGGAAGGTACGGCCGTGGTCGTGTGGGAATGGTGAAGGCCTGGTGAGATCAACCGCCGGTTCGCCGCCGGCGGAGCAAGGTGGCGAGTGGCCAGGTGTTGGCGACGACCCGCCGGGTGATAGAGCCCCGGCGAGCCTGGTCGACACCCCAGGGAATCAGATCGAGCTCGGCGGCCGAGTGGGCATCACTGCTGATCGTTAGGCAGGCGCCGAGATCAGTCGGCCGGTGGGGTGCGCCAGGACGTGAACCCCGGGGTGCCGAAGGGCGCGGAGAATTCGGCGGGTTTGCGTCTCGGACGACAGATCGCTCGAGTTCGTCGGCGGAAAGCCGGGCTCGGAGCCGGGCCAACAGGGCGACGCTGCCCGTAGCTGTGAGTCGGCGGATGGTGCGGGCTAAGTCGGCGCCGATTCCGGGAAGGTTCTCGAGGACGGTCTCTGGCCGGGCGTCGACCACCGAGATCGGTTCCGTCAGGCTGTCGATCGTTCGAGCGGCGTTGCGATAGGCCCGGATTCGAAACGGATTGGTCACCCGAACCCTCCGGCGGTGACGGGAAAAAGCGGAGGCGGCGCCGCTTTTCAGCGAACGCCGCCCCCGGCGTGCCGGCTACCCGGAGTCAGAGGATCGACTCCTCTGTTCTACTCCCCTTGGCTTCGCCATAGTCTCGTGGGCGACTGGCCTCGGGAGCTCCGTTGGTCCGTCCTTCACGTTCCTTTCACCCCGGCGGAGCCAAGTTCCTGGTATGGATAGTCCCCGAAAGCCCCTGCCGGCCTCCCCGTTCCGGCCTTCACCCCGAATCGTTTCGGCCTTGGTCATGGTCGCGGCCATCGTGACGGCCCAGTGGTTCTGGTCCGTCAAGAATGGGCCGGTCGAGATCACCTATTCCCAATTCATCAGCCAACTCGAGGCGGATAATGTGACCCGGGTCGTGGTGGTGGCCGACGCCGGGCTGATTCAGGGCGATTTCAAAACCCCCGCCAAATTGGACGAACGATTGGTCTCTCAGTTCCAAGCCATCCTCCCATTCGACGACCCCGCCCCAATCGTGGCCCGGTTGGAGGCCAAGAAGATCCCGATCGTGGGATCGCGGCGGAGCGGTTCGTGGCTCACCCTGCTCCTTTCGGTCCTGCCGTGGGTGTTCATCATCGGCTTCTGGATTTTGATGACCCGGGGTCAAGCGGCCTCCGCCGAGTTTCCCGGCCCCGACTCGGTGCGACCGCCGTGTCTCAGAGTATCGCTCTGGAAAGACCTCGATAGTTTGGCCGGACACACCTGGCGGTGGCCGGTGGCCGAGACGATCGGAGCAGCCTCGCTTTGTACCACTGAGAATGACTGCCGGGCGGCCACGAAGACTACGGTTTGGCTCGAGCCTGGCGACTTGGATTCGGTCATTGTGGGCCGGCTACGGCTTGAGTTCGTCGATCGACCGACGCTGGCCGGAAGCTTCCGCGCCCCCTGGCGACGGCAGGGCGGCCGCTGCGGCTGATGGCCCCCGAGCGAATCAGGGCCGAGATCCACTCATTGTAGTGGATTCGCTCCCCGCGGTCGAGGATTAGTGTCAGGCGAAGTTGATCAGATCGCGCAACATCGCCGCCGCGGTCGGCACCGCGTCGACTTCTTCCGACGTCGCGTGGAGGATCCCGCTGATGTCGGTGCGATACACGATACCCATTTCGTCGGCACCCATTCGCGCCAACGGGTGAGCCAGCGGGAGCGAGGTCGGCGCCACGGTGAGCCGCCAGTCGCCGGTCACGTCAGGCCGGGCGGCCCGGCCAAGGAGCACCAGCCGCTCTCCCCGGGTCGTCGCGGCGCGAAGGTCCGCCACCGTCACGTCCCGAATTCCCCGCACCGACAGATCGCCGAGGACGGTCGGCCGTCGAAGGACGGCGTTGGCGAGAATCACCAGCTTGACCGCCTGGTCCCAGCCGTCGACGTCGAGACTCGGATCGGTCTCCGCCACGCCGCGTCGCTGCATCTCGGCCAGCGCCGCTTCGAAGCTCTGCCCGGACTCCATCGCCCGAAGGATGCCTTGGCTGGTTCCGTTGAGAATGCACTCGACCTCGAGAATCCGCGCCCCCGCCAGGTCCCGCCGGCCGAGGTTGATGGTCGGCAACGCCCCGCCGACGCAGGCCGAGAACCGAAGCGCCGGCCGGCCCGGTTCGGTGAGATCACTGAGCAGGGCGAGCTCCTGATAGGCCAGCGCCAGCGGCCCCTTGTTGGCGAGTACGCACGCCATGCCGCGGCCCAGGGCCGCGCGGATCAGATCGAGACCGGGCTGGCCGTCTCGCAAGTTGACCGGCGTCGCTTCGAATAGGACGGCGGCGGTCACCGTCTTGAGCATCGCGAGGCCGGTCATCCCAGGCCGTCCGACTGAAGGCAAGCCGGCCACGGAGTGGCCCGCCGCTTTCCTCGAGAGGAGTACCCGAAGATCGAGGCCGGCGGGATCGATCGCGGCCCCGCCCGAATCGGCCCCCCCGACCACCAGGACCTCGAGGCCGTACCGCTCCCTGAGGATGGCCTCCTGGCTGGCCAGGATCGACAGTAAACCCCGGCCGACATTGCCGAGCCCGGTAAGAACCACTCGAATCACTTGCACGAGCCCGACGCCTCCCGCTTCAGTGTGGGCCTTCGGAGGCGAAGATCGGGCCGAGCCGGAGCCGGCGCAAGGCCGATTTCTTGACATTTAGGTGGCTTGTTTATATGGTATGCCATATGTCGACCTCAGCCAAGACGACCGTCTATCTCGACGGCGCCGATTACGAGAGCATTAAACGCCTGGCCCGGCTCCGGGGCCAGAGCGCCGCCATGCTGGTGCGGGAGGCGGTGGCGCGATATGTGGCGAACCCGGGCGGGAATACCGGGCCGGCAAGCATTGGGATCGGCCGGAGCGGCCGGCAAGATCTATCCGACCGCGCCGAATCGCTCTTGGACGGGATGGGGCGGCGGAAGTGATCATCGCCGACACCGGCGCCATCCTAGCCCTGATCGACGCGGATGACCGCCATCACCTCGCGTTCCGGTCCCTGTTCGTTAACGGGGGAGCCCGGTGGCTGCTGCCCTGGGCCATCCTGCCGGAAGTGGATTATCTCCTCGGCGAGCACGTCGGCCGGCGGGCCCAGCAGGGATTCTTCGCCGACCTCGCGTCAGGCTCGTTTGAGGTCGACTGGGGAGAGCCGGCCGATCTCCGCCGGGCGCGGGAGCTCGACGGCCGCTACGAGAAGCTCCGGCTCGGCCTGGTCGACGCGGTGGTGATCGCAACGGCGGAGCGACTCAAAGCCCGGGGCATCGCGACGACCGATCTCAAACACTTCGGCGCCGTCGCCATCCGGGGAAAACCAGCCCTCCTACCACGAGATCGATAGCATGCCGCTCCGCCTCCGCACTTCGTTCTGGCTCCTTCTGTCCGTCCTGCCGCTCGCCCCGCTCGCCGCGCAGATGGACGAGCCCGCCCGGGTCAAGGCGACCTACGATCGCAAGGACGTGATGATTCCAATGCGAGACGGGGTCCGGCTCTTCACCACGATCTACACCCCGAAAGAGGCGAGGGGCTCGCTCCCGATCTTGCTGACCCGGACCCCCTACGGCACCGACACCTATGTCGAGACCATCGGCCCGGCGGTCGTCTTCGAGGATGAGGGCTATATCTTCGCCATTCAGGACGTTCGCGGTACCTACCAATCCGAGGGTAACTTCGTCCAAATCCGCCCCTTCAATCCAACCAAGAAGGGAACTGAGAACGACGAAGCGAGCGACACCTACGACACCATCGATTGGCTGG
>JAYVJS010000328.1:0-4871 GCA_043769075.1 Gemmatimonadota bacterium
CGCTCGGCCCAGACGGTTTCGATCGTCGTGAGCAGCCGGCCGTTCGAGAAGGTGTCGAGCAGGTTGAAGCTAAAGCCGAGATGCCACGACCTCGGCAAGTCCAGGCCCCGGTTCGAAACGGTCCAGTCGCCGAGGTTGTGGACCGATAGCGCCAACGCGGCGATATCGAAGAGGGCCACCGTCGCCCCAAGATCGGTCGTCGCCGACCGGGTAACCACGCCAGCTGAATCCTCGACTGAGACGTACTTGGCACTCGTTCCCATTGCGAGACCGCCCCGCCGGTAGACCACGGTCCCCACGCCGGAAAAATTGTCGTAAACCGGCCCCCGAGAGGGCAGCCGGAGGTACTGATACCCTCCGCCGACATTGAACCGGCCGACCCGAGCCGCCCCCGCACCCATCAGGTAGGTCGACCGGTCCGGAAGCCGTGCGACCGTCATTTCAAGGCTCAACGCCCGAATCGGAGCAAGTCCCGACGGATTGTTAAACACCGACCCGGCATATCCGGTCATGGCCACACCGGCCCCGGCCAACCCCGCCGCCCTCACGTTCGCCGGAAACGAAAGGACGGCCGGCACCGGCCGGCGTTGGGCGGCCAGGGGGTTGAGCACCACGGTCAGCAGCAGCCACACCAGGGGTCGAATCCGAACGAAGGTCAGTTGCACCCGCTCAATCTCGTCGAATGGCACCCACCTTGGAAGCAGCGATTGAACCTGGGACCCTGGAACCCCAACGGCCCGCCCGCCGTAGGACTCGCACTATGCCAGAACCCCATACCGCACGCCCCGATCCGATCCTTCGCCCGGGCCAGTTCTTCGGGAGCGTCGGCCGCTGGCGCCAAGCCGGCGCCTTTACCGTGGCTCACTGGGAAGCCGACCCGAATCGAACCGTCGGGATCCACACCCACGAAGACGCGCATTTCATCCTGCCTTTGCGGGGTGCGTATCGTTCGACGGCCTCCGGAGCGCCTGAGGTGTGCGATCGCTCGATCGTGATCTACAACCCGCCCGGAACGACGCACGCCGATCGATTCGAGCCCGTCGCGGGCCCGGTCGAGGGACGATTCTTCACGGTCTCCATGCCGGTCGATCGGATTCAACTCGCCCGGTCGGTCGGCCGTCCCCCGACTCATCCTATCGCCCTCCGGCACCAGGCCGTTCATACGACCGTGTGCCGGCTGGCGGCTGAATGCGCCCACTGGTCCGCTACGTCCGGGTTGGTCGCCGAGGGGCTCTGTCTGGAGTTACTCGGTGCGATCGCGCGCTGCCGGCCCGAACCAGGCCGCCAACCGCCCAGCTGGCTCGTCCGAGCACGAACGC
Organism: Gemmatimonadota bacterium; assembly: GCA_043769075.1. Lineage (GTDB taxonomy): Bacteria > Gemmatimonadota > Gemmatimonadetes > Gemmatimonadales > GWC2-71-9 > SHZU01. The sequence goes on from JAYVJS010000328.1 coordinate 1,320, forward strand.
TGTTAGAGGAATCGACGCCCAGCTCGATCGAGTCGGTGGCGGGCCAGGTCGGGGTTCATCCGATTCACCTGGCTCGGATGTTCCGAAAGTACTTCAACACATCACCCGGCGAATTCCGGCGCCGGGCCCGCCTCGCAAAGGCCGAGCTCCTTCTCCGGAACCACCGGGTACCGATTGCGGCGATCGCCACGTCCTGCGGATTTGCCGACCAAAGCCACTTCACCAAAGCATTCACCCAGCACCACGGCGTGGCTCCGGGACGGTATCGAAAAACCCTTGCCTAACGAACTCGGGCGATGCCGATCCGCGACACGAGCGCCGGGTCGATAGCCGCTCCAGTCGCGTCCTTCAGAAGCTGAAAGTCGATGCCCGGACCGCCGGCTTGTTGGATCAGCCTGAAGTGCCGCCCGGTCCCCCCGCGGAGCGTCCCAGTCCTGGAGTACGCTCCGCTCGTCGAGTCCGGTCGAATCGGAAACCCGTTTGGGAACACTTGAGCGTTCCGAGGATCGGCGTAGATCGACCGGAGCCCCCAACTCTTGAACCGGAGTCGGGGGCTGGCCCCGTTGAATCCCGGCAGGTCATCGAGGTAAGACGCCAGTAACCACTCCGGCACCAGCTGCGAAAAACTCTGACCGCTCCGCGCCGCGATCGTGGCGGCGCCGCCCGGCCCCGTCACCAGCGAGGGTGTGAGGTCCGAGCCAATGATCGTATCCGTCGCGAACTGATCGACAACCCATCGGAGGAAACTCCAACTCGCCCCCCGCTCCTCGAGCGAGCCGTTGGACGACGTCGGATAGATCAGAAAGTGGTCTTCCGTGGCGGCAAAGTAGTCGTGCGCGTTGATGATATCGCCGGAGATGTATTGACTCCGGCACGACGGTGTCCCGCTCGAGCTCGGGCATTCGGTCGCCGGAATCAGCCGCCCGCCCAGCTCTTCGGCGTAGTGAGACATCGCCTCGTTGAGCCAGGTCTCTTCGGCGTTCCCGCCACCTTGGATCACCCGCTTATTCCAGCTGATCATGTGCTGGAGTTCATGAATCAACGTCGGCTTGACCGAGTTGAGCGTTTGGGCCCGGCTGATGGCCGTGCACGACGGAGTCGACGGGGAGGGCACAAAGGTGTAGAAGATTTCGGCCTTGTTTGAGTTGGCCGCTTGGGTCCCGGTCGTGATCAGATCAAGCCCGAAGAAATAGCCCAACACCCGCCCGTTGGTGCAATCCGGGGTGAGGTTGTTGACCGATTTCGTCATCAAGATCACGATCCGCTCGTTCCCGTCGATATCAGACTCGGCGCCAAAGGCGGCCGCGTCGATCGGATAATGGTAGGTGTCAAAGGTCCGGCCGAGGTCTTCGTAGTCCGTTTCTAGCAGTGTATCGGCGTTCGCGGGGGCCCCATTGTCCATATAGATGGCGGCCTTGGTGCCGACGAAACGAGCGGTGGCCTGGACATCATCAAACAGGTTGCAGGCGAGATTCTTACACGCCTTGAAGCTCCGCAACTCCCCGACCACGGGAGGAACGATGGCGACCCGGGAGGCCCCGGCTACGGTCCGGTTCGAAGGATCAGCCGACAGCGCGGCCTCCCGTTGCCGGAGCATTGAATGGAAACGATCCCCAACCGTCGTCCGGGTCACCGAGGGTTCGGCAGCGTCGACTCGTGACACTACGGGCGCCGCCGTGGCGGCCGCTCCCGGATTGCTCGAGCGGACGTAATAGCCGCCGCTGATCCCATTCGCGCTTCGGTTCGCCGCCGTTGAAGCCACCACGACGATGTACTCCGCCCCGCCCCCACCCGCGGTCGGTACCCGGACACACCCGTTGGTGGCGGCGGGGTCAATCACTTGGTGCTGGCCCGCCGCGAGTTGCAGCGTTGTCTGGGAGCTACACTGGGCAATCGCGGAGGGCGGCGGCGGTGGGGGCGGAGGGGGCGAGACCGGGCTGCTCGTGCAACCTGCCAGCGCGACTCCGGCCAACACCCCCCCGATCAACAACCGAGTTACCCCCATAGCGACCCCCCAGGAACCCCGTAACGTGTTGGAATACAACACCTTTTGACAAGCCGTCAGGAAACAAATACCTTCACAACCTCACTTCCGCCACCGAATATCGGCAAGGAAGACGCCGGGTCGCTAGGCTTTGCACAAGAGCGACACTGGATTGATACGGTCCCCTGATCGGTTTCGCGTTCGAAGCCGAACCAAATCGGACCCGCACCGACAAACGGTGGCCCGCCGGCCGCCGGCAAAGGTCACCGGATGGCGTTCGCCCACCTCCACACCCACTCCGAATACTCATTGCTCGACGGGGCCAATCAAATCCCCGAGCTGGTCCCATACATCAAGAGCCTCGGCATGGACAGTGTCGGCCTCACCGACCACGGCAACATGCACGGGGCCTGGCACTTCTACGAAAGCTGCAAAGCCAACAAGGTCCGGCCCATCCTCGGGTTCGAAGCCTACCTGGCCTATGGCGATCGGCGCTCGGGCCAAAAACCCCCGGACGCCCCGGCCCACTACAGCCACCTCGTGCTCCTCGCCAAAAACAAGGTCGGCTACCACAATCTGATCAAGCTGACCTCGATCGGCTACACCCAGGGTTTCTACCGCCGTCCGCGGATCGACAAGGAGGTCCTCGAGCAGCACGCCGAAGGGATCATCTGCCTGGCGGCCTGCCTTTCGGGGGAGGTGGCCTACGGCCTTCGACAACAGCGGTACGAGGAAGCCAAGCGAAGTGCCCAATGGTTTTCCAAGCTGTTCGGCCCCGAAGGATTTTGGCTCGAGATTCAAGACCACGGCATCCCGGAAGAAAAGATCGTCCTCGACGGGATGATCGAGCTCTCGAAAGATCTCGGCCTGCCGGTCGTCGCCACCAACGACGCCCACTACCTCAAGCGGGACGACGCCCAAGCCCACGACGTGCTGCTCGCGATCGGCACCGGGTCCGACCTCGACGATCCGAAGCGGTTTCGGTTCACCGGAGAGGAATCGTACGTCAAGAGCGAAGCCGAGATGCGGCGGCTTTTCAAAGACCACGCCGAAGCAGTCGACAATACCCAACGGGTCGCCGATCTTTGTGAGTTCGATTTCGAGAAACGCTACTTCCTTCCGAGTTTCCCCCGGCCCGTCGAATACGCCGACGACGACGCGTTGATCACCGACCTCGCCCGCAAAGGGGCCGAGAATCGGTATGGAACCCCGCTGCCCCAGCCGGTTGAAGACCGGTTGGTCTACGAGCTGGGCGTCATCACCAAGGCAGGCTATTCAGGCTATTTCCTGATTGTCCAAGACTTCATCGCCGCGGCCCGCGATCGCGGCATTCCCGTTGGGCCGGGCCGCGGTTCGGCGGCCGGCTCACTGGTGGCCTACAGCCTCGGGATTACCGACGTCGACCCGCTCAAGTTCGATCTCCTCTTCGAACGCTTCCTCAACCCCGAGCGGGTCTCGATGCCGGACATCGACGTCGACTTCTGCTTCGAACGCCGTGGCGAAGTGATCGAGTACGTTCGGGGACGGTACGGTCGGGACAGCGTCGGCCAAATCGTCACCTTCGGAAC
>JAYVJS010000329.1:0-7563 GCA_043769075.1 Gemmatimonadota bacterium
ATTCGTCATCCCAACCGGGGAGCCCGGAGAACGATGGCATCGTGAGGTCGACCGACGCTCCGCCAAGCCACGACTTGGATGCGTAGATGGTCACCGACTTGCCGGTCCCCGGTTCGTTATACGAGAGGCTCGCCGATGGAACAAGATCGCCCGGCACGGCGAACCGAAACCGCAGTGCGGTGTAGGGGCCAGCAACGATGGTGGGTGCGAACACCGGAAGCTGGCTTGGGAGCGTGATGGTACGGTCGGTAACCGCGCTAAACAGTTGATAGACACTCCGATAGGTTTCGAAGCCGGCATTCTCGATCTCGACCCGCACCGAGTGGGAATCGGTCGGCCGTTGCCGCGATGACGGAACGCCGCGAAAGGGAAAGTCGCCTGCAGTCGGGAGCCAGATCGTTTGGAGCGGGGCCCAGGCGCAGCCCGCGCTGCGGAAGGCCCCATTCACCACGATCCGGCCCACCGTGCCGATCGGTCCGGCGAGAGAGAACGTTGCCGCAGCTGGGACGAACGAATTGGACACGTCAGCGAAGTCTACCGGGAATCCCACCGAGCCACCGGACGGGATGGAGGTCGTGTTCACGTCGCGCCGGAGGAACAGCCGGTCGCTGTTTCCGACCGGATCCACGGCGGACCCCAGCAGATCGAAGAACCCCTTCTGCGAGATCGACAGCGGCGCAACAGGGGTGGATGAACTTGCAATTCCTGTCGAGCCGGCCAGCGAGACGGTCGCCGAGTGCCCGTCCGGGATGTTCGTCGTCGTCGCGGTCACCTCCCGCGTTGCCGGGAACAGAGTGCAAAGTTGTTCCGGACGAATGCTGGTCAGCTCGGCCCTACTATAGTATTCGACGTTCACCAACTTCACCGTGGCCGCTGCGCTCGGGCGCCAAACCCAAGCGATCCCGCCCTTGGCCGACCGGAGGACGAAACTGAAGACCTTGCCACTCGGCTCGACCACCCGCCAGGGCCGGGTGCCATCCTGGTACGCAAACCAGGCGGGCACATTGTGCGAATAACAGGCCGAGTAGTCCAACGTGACGGTGGCGCCGGCACTTTGACCCGGAACCTCGACCTTGAGGGTCACGGTCTGATCCGGAAGGCCTGGGGCCGTCCCGGTAATGCTCACCGCGTGGGTTGCGGGGACGACGCCGGAGGTTGCGCTCACCGTCAGGGTGGCCGCATTGCCGGTCGTACTGGAGGGTGACAGCACGGCCGTCAATCCAGTCCCCCCAGTGTTTGCCGTGACTGCCAAGGCAACCGGTCCGGTGAAGTTGACCCTGGTGATAACCACCTCGCGGTTGACCGCCGAGCCGCCCGGCTGAACCGTTACCGGCTCAGGCGGCGCCAGGGACAACGTAAAGCTCGGTCGCGCGACGACCGACAGCACCAAGGCCCGGGTCTTCGGAGCTTGTCCAAATGCCATCCCCCGAACGGCAAGCCGGTAATCGCTCACCACCGCGCCGATCCCGACCGCCAGGGTCAGCGTCGAAGTCGTACCCGACACGCTGGCGGGGGCGAAGGTGGCGGCCACGCCCGAAGGAAGGCTGTCGACCGTTAGGTCCACTGGATCGGCAAAACCACCGGTTCGCACCAGCGATACGGGAACCGCGCCGGTCGTCCCCTGCGTCAGGAGCAGTGAATCGACGCCTACCGGCAGAATTTCGAACGAGGGCGCCGGCGTGACGGTGACGGCGAGCGCCGTTGTGACGACGGTGACCCCGGGGGCACTACCGCGAATGGTGAGCACCAGCGGACCGAGCGCGGCGGACCCCGCCACCTGCAGTGTAAGCGTCGCACTCGACCCATTGGGTGCCCCGGTGAACGACCCGCCGATCCCCGTGGCCGCACCTTCAAGTGTGAGGGTCACGTCGCCGCTGAAGTTGGTCCGGCCGATCACCACGCCGACCACGACCGACCCTCCGGCCGCGACGGTGGCTGCGGCGGGTTGCAGGGTAAGGCTGATCGCCGGCCGGGCGGTGACGGTTAACCCGATCGACGCGGTCACCTCGGCCACGCCGGTGCCGCTGACCCGGAGGGTGGCAGAATACGACCCAGGCGCGACCGACTCCGCAACCGACACCGTCACGGTCGCCGAGGTTACCCCGCCCGTGGTCGCCATGTTGGACACGACCCCCGTGACGCCAACCGGCACGCCATCGATCGCGATCGCGAGCGAACCGGTATAGCCGCCGTCGCGAGTGATCGACGCGACGATCGACCCGCTGCTTCCCTGGACGACAGAGAGGCTCACGGGAAGGACGACCGCTTTGATGGATGGGTTGGGTCCCTGGTCGCCCCCCGCCTGGCAACCCGAGGCGAGGAGAAGGGCCAGGGCGGCTATCGCGCCCAGCAATGGGGACAGGGACGACCGAGTGGCAGGCATCCCCAATGTTACCGCGAATCCGCTGGATTCGCCTCGGAAGCGGAAGTCCTACTGGTTGATGACGGGCAGGGACATTGACCGGGCCCCCGCCTCCCTGGCAATGGCCTTCGCCGTCGCCAATAAGGCGACCGCCGCGGGACTCTTCGGGTTGCCCACCACGACCGGCGACCCGGCATCGGCCGCATCGGCCAACCCCGGCTCGAGCGGAATCTGTCCCAACAGGGGCACCCCGAGTTCGTTGGCCAGCCGCTGACCGCCACCCGACGAGAAGAATTCGATCCGTTTGCCGGTGTCGGGATCGGTGTAGCCGCTCATGTTCTCGACGATGCCTAACACCGGCACGTTGACCCGCTCGAACATTTTGGCGCCACGCAACGCGTCTCCAACGGCCATTTCCTGGGGCGTGGTCACGATGACCGCGCCAGACACCTGGACCGACTGAACCAGCGACAACTGCGCGTCGCCGGTGCCGGGAGGCATATCGACGATGAAGTAGTCGAGCTCGCCCCACTCGACGTCACGGAGGAATTGCTGGATCACCTTCATGATGATCGGACCGCGCCAGATGGCCGGGGCGTCTCGATCGACCAAGAAGCCGATCGACATCAGCTTGACCCCGAACGACTCGAGCGGCTGGATCCGGCCGGCAATGACCGGGGGCCGTTCGTAGCGCCCAAACATCCGGGGCACGTTCGGGCCGTAGATATCACAATCCATGACCCCGACCCGTTTCCCACTCTGGGCCAGCGCCACCGCGAGGTTGACGGCCACCGTCGACTTGCCGACCCCGCCCTTCCCCGATGAGACCGCGATCACTTTCCCGAGTCCCGGAAACTCAGCGGCGGTCGGCGGAGCCGGCATCCCGGTGGATTGGGGGCCCGGGGCTCCGCTTGGAGGTGCATGAGTCGCCTGGCTTGGGCCCGCCGGATCGACGACCGTGATCTTGACCTCGGTGATCCCGGCGATGGCCTTGAGCGCCGTCCGGGCGTCGCGGACCAGGGTGGCCGGATCGGCCCGAGTCAGGAGAAACGTGAACGAGACGCGACCCTCGGCGGTGACGGCCAAGTCGCGGACCATCCCGGCCGACAACAGGTCGTTATCGAGGCGGGGATTCTTGATGCGAGAGAGCGCGAAGCCGACTTGGGCTTCGAGGGATTCGGACACGAGGAACCTCGGAGAGAGCTAGAGTGCCTGGACCGTCTTGACCTCAGGCACCTGTTGCTTGAGACGGGTTTCGATGCCTTGTTTCAGCGTGACCGAGGAGGCCGAGCAGCCGTGGCAAGTGCCGCCGAGCCGGACGGTCAGCATGCCATCATTTTCGTCAAAATCGATGATTTCGACCGTTCCGCGGTGAGACGCGATGTAGGGTCGGAGGGAGTCGAGGGTCTGTTCGATCCGGTCGATGATTTCCATGAGTTGCAGGAATATAACTGCTCGGCACTCGGGATTCGGGGCTCTTATCTGGAAGCGGGGACTGGTGACGAACGATCTGGCGGTGGTGATGGTTGGCGGAACGGGGGCGGTCGGCGGACAGGCGGCGCGGGTGCTTGCTGGGATGAAGGAGGTCCGGCGACTGACCTTGTTGGGCCGGCGGACGGTCGAGGGGTTGGCGGGCTCGGTGGTGAGTCAGGCGGTGGTCGACATTTTTCAGCCTGGGTCGTATCAGCACTTACTCGGAGGTCATCGGCAGGCGGTTTGTACCCTTGGCGTCGGACAGCCCTCCAAGGTCAGCAAGGCCGAGTTCGTGGCGGTCGACAAAGACGCCGTCATTGGGTTCGCGACCGCCTGCAAAACCGCGGGGGTGCAGCACTTCGAGCTCCTCGGATCGGTGGCGGCGGATCCGAAGGCCTCCTCCTTTTACCTCCGCACCAAAGGGGAGCTTCGGGAGGCGCTGGTGGCTCTCAACTTCGAGCGCCTGAGCATCTTCCAGCCGTCGGTGATCCTAACGCCCACCAACCGCTATGACATCTGGCAAGGCCTGCTCCTCGCCGCCTGGCCCCGGATATCGGTGCTGCTGCCCGGAACGTGGCGGAAGTACCGGGGCATCCGAGTGGACACCCTCGGCACGGCAATGGCTAAGAACCTGCTAACGGACGGCGGGGGCACCGAGATCCTCGAGTGGGACGAGTTCCAACGCGTGGCGATCATTCGGCCTTGAGCGCGGCTAATGGATCGATGGTGCCGGCGCGTCGGGCCGGTAGGTATGCCGCGACCGCTGCCACTAACACGAGGACCAAGGGCACCGCGACCAGAGTGACCGGATCTACCGCTCGAACCCCAAAAAGCTGGCCTTCCAACAGCTTGCCGAAGGCCACGCCGAACACCATTCCAACCGCGGCGCCGATTCCGACCAACCGGAGCCCCCCCGACAGCAGGAGCCAGATCACGCTCCGCCGGTCGGCGCCCAGCGAGAGCCGGATCCCGACCTCTCGACTCCGTTGCGAGACGGCATAGCTCACCGAGCCGTAGAGCCCAATCGACGCCATAACCAGGGCGAGCAGGGCGAACGCCGCCAGCGCATTGGCGCCAAGTTTGATCGGGAGCGACATCGTCGCGAGATGACGGGCCATCGTCTTGCTCTCGAGCACCATTAGATCCGGCGCCACGTCGCGAAGCGTCCGCATCGTGGCGGCCAACGTGGCTACGGCGGGTCGGTTGGCCCGCACGACAAAGATGACCCCGGAATAGCCGCGAAGGGGCCGGTAGACGAAGGGCGTCGGCGGTTCGGCCAAGGACCGGATCTTGGCCGTATTGACCACGCCGACGATTTCCGTTTCCGTGCCCGCCCGGTCGCGAAACCGGCTGCCCACGCCGTCCTTCCCGGGAAAGAACTTCGCCACAAACGCCTCGTTGACAATCGCCACCCGTCGGCTGCTATCGCCGTCGGCAATCGTGAAGTTGCGGCCTTTCCGGAGCTTGAGCCCGATGGCCGCCACGAATCCCGTGTCGATGTCGGCCCGATCGACGGTGTGACTCTCTTCGCCGGCCGGCGGGGGCACGTTGTCCACGACGACATCAATGTCGGATTGGTTGAGCGGGTTGAGGTGGATGTTGTCCCCCAGCCCAACGGCGACCACCCCCGGCATTTCCAGCAGGCGCTGTCGAAGGCGGCCAAAGGTTTGTTCGGCAAGCGCCATCGACATCGTCCCCGGGGCGGCCGTCGAAACCAACGCCATCTCGGCATGGCCGAAACCGGGATCGAGATTCCGGGCCGCGCTCAGGCTCCGAACAAAGAGGCCGGCAACAACGAGGAGTACGACGGCGACGGCCACTTGGCCGGACACGAGGACACCCCGAAGAGCGCTTTTGCCCCGCCCGCCTCCCGTGCTTTCATCCCTGATCACCGACGCCAACTCGAGACTGGTAGCCTTCAGCGCCGGCGCGAGACCGGCCAACACCCCGGCGAAGATGGAGACGCCTAACGAAAAGGCGAGAACCCGACCATCGAGCGGTAAGTCGAGGGTGACCGCCACCGGCAGCGGCAGATCGGCGGCTAGCACCAGCTGGAGGGCCAGCTTGCCGAGCCCAACCCCGACCAGGCCGCCGACACCGGCCAGCAACACAGTCTCGATCAGAAGCTGGCTGACCAGCCGGCCCCGGGTGGCGCCGAGGCTGAGCCGCACCGCGATCTCCTTGCGCCGGTCGACAGCCCGGGCCAAGAGAAATCCCGCCAGGTTGGCACAGGCGATGATCAGGACCAGCCCAACTACGACGGCCAACATCCCGACCATGGGCGTCAAGATCTGATCGATCGGGGGATAGACGATGACCTGTGTGGTCGGAATCAACCGGAACGCAATCGGGCCCTCCCACCCACCGACCCGGCGCGATCGAAGGTCAGCCGCCAACGCGCCGACCGCTGCGGATGCCTGCGCCACAGACACGCCAGGCTTGAGCCGAGCTCGGACAAAGTTCGAGTGGTTGACCCAGCTGGTGAGTTCATCCTGCGACCTCGCGGCCAATTGATTGAACCGATTAATCGGGATGTAGATGTCGGTCGCAATGCCCCGAAACGCACCGTCGAAATCAGGCCGCATCACTCCAAGGATGGTATAGTCGCCACCAGGGAGTTTGAGCGGCTGGCCGAGGACAGCCTGACTCGCTCCAAAGGCCCGTCGCCAATAGCGATCACTCAGTACCACGACCGACCCGGTACCTGGCGCAGGGGAGTCGGCCGGCTCGATCAGCCGGCCTCGCCCCGCCTTCAAGCCAAGGGCTTGGAAGTAATTGTTGGTCACCAACTGGACCGTCAATCGTTCCGGGCGTTCCTGGTCCCGACGCGAGGCAAAGAAGAACATGGTTCCAACCACGGCCGCGAATACGTCCGTTCGGCGGCCCAATTCGGCGACTTCCGGGTTGGACAAGGGTCCGAAAGGAAGATCAGGACTGGATCGATAGACTTCGACCAACTCCGCCGGCCGTTCGAAAGGCAGCCCGCGGAAGACCACCTCGTTGACGACGGTAAAGAGCGCCGTATTGGCCCCGATACCTAACGCCAACGACAAGACCGCCGTGGCGGTGAATCCTGGTCGAGCGAGGAGCCGGCGGGCCGCGTACCGCAGATCTTGCCCAATCCGTCGGACCAGTCCGTCCCCGGTGCCGGAGCCGCCCATGGATGCGGGAGTGAGCACCCGTTTCGCGCTCTGAATCCCCGCCGCGGCCCGGCGGGTATCCCCGAAGGCCACCAGCAACGCTTCCGGGCTTTTGCCCGAGCCGAGGCCGCTCAGGAAATGGTCGACCAATTCGCGGAATACCTCGCCACGCCGATCCTCCGGAAGGTCGGCGGCCACGACCACCTCCGCCACTCGGGCGGCGAGAATCGGGGGAAGGCCCTCCACGCCCGCCAACCGCTCAACCCCAATCCGGTCCAGCTTCCCGACCAATCGCTCTGGATCGTCTCGCATAGTCATTCCGCCTTGAGCGCCGTGATCGGATCGATCCGGCCGGCTCGGCGGGCCGGCAAGTAGGCCGCAAGCGCGGCCACGCCGAGCAGCAGCGCCGGTACCATGACCAACGTCAGGGGATCAAACGCCCGGATCCCGAACAACAGGCCTTCGAGCAATTTGCCGGCAATCAGCGCCAGCACCATCCCAACCACCGCGCCACCAGCCACCAGCCGAAGGCCACCGCCCAGGAGCAGTCGGATCACCGAGCCGCGGCCGGCGCCGAGCGACAGACGA
>JAYVJS010000330.1:0-10170 GCA_043769075.1 Gemmatimonadota bacterium
CCCAGCTCTTGCCCGTGAGCGCGTCGAGTTGGCCGTGACGGTTGCCGATCAGGCGCTCGGCTTCCGGGAACAAATCAGCGCCAGATCTGCCTCGAGTGAAGAGGGTGACGTGGTGACCCCGGTCGAGGGCTTGGCGGACCATGTGGGGGCCGATGAAGCCGGTCCCGCCGAGGAAGAGGATCCGGAGTGGCTTGGGGGTCCGATTGGGTGCTAAGGCAAAGGTTCTGAAGCTATTGAGGCTGAGCAAGCCAGCGGCTCCGGACTGGAGAACGGAGCGTCGGGTCCACGTCATGGGTTGCGTCTCGGTTGGGGGATACGAACCCTACGGAGCAGGCCGGTCCTGGTTTCCGGCGGACTGCACCAGATACTCGCTTTGGACCAGGCCGCCAGCGAAGGAGCGGGTCGCAACGTGGGTCAAGGCGATGTCGCGTTGGAGCGGGCCGAAGAGCGGAATCCCGGTGCCGATCAGGACTGGGACCCGGGTAATGGTGAGGTGCTGGATCAGTCCCACGTCGAGAAACCGCTGGACGGTGATGCCGCCATCGAAGACCGATGCTCTCATCGCCCAGTTGCGGCCTCACCGCGCGGCGGATCATCGCTGCGGAGGGCTTCGTCCAGGTCCATTTCAAATGGGTCGGTGACCCACAGGTAGCTGCCTTGGAAACTGCTCCGGACCGCGTCCAGGTAAGCCCGCCCGTGCTGCGGGCCGACCAAGCCCTCCCGGCCGTACAGCTCCTCCCCGACCAAGTCCCTGATGTCCTCCAACCGGAGGCCGATCGGTACTACTTCCACGGAGCCGCTCGGCAACAGAACGAATCGCGCCCTGGTCTCCACCTTGCCCGAGCTAATCAGCTTCAATTCGACCACCGTTGTTTGTACTGACATTGAGCCCTTTCCTGGGTCAATCGACGAGTTTGATGTGGGGATTCTTCCCCAGAGGATTCGCATCGATCAGCAGTTCGTCCAACCGGGCCAGTGCCCCATCGATCTCGGCCGCGCTGAGGTAACTGGTCAGCGACTGGCGAAGCGACTCGCGTTCCTTCCCCATCTTGGCAAGCCGTTCATAGAAGTCCTTGCTCATTGTTGGGGGCAGGGGCGCCTGATGACCCTTGAGCATACCCGGCTGACCCAGCGTGTACCGCTGCTTGGTGGGCGGAAGCGACGCGTCCATGTCGACCGGCATCAACTGCCACTTCTTGGTTTGGGGGTCGATCTTGACCAAGTAGTTGCCTTCGTGCGCGTCGAGTCCCGCGATCAGATACTGGAAGGAATCCAGATCGTGCTTGGCTTGCGACCCCATGATTTCTTGATGCAACGTGGGATTGGTCTTTCTCAGTTCGACCAGCTGAACGGTCTCTCCGGCCCATTCCTGCATCGACCCGATCTTGCCATTCCACATCACCAGTTCGGCCTTCGGGGTTTCGATTCCGAGCCGCTGGCCCAGATCCGCCGCGGCCGGGGCCCTTCGGGCCCGGTCGCCTGCCTGCACGCCAAGGTGGTCGGCGTACCAAATCGGCTGTTCCAAAGACTGGGGCTTGAAAAGGTATTTTTTTCCGTTCTCGCTTCCGATCAGACCGATCTTTCCTGGGTTGACGCCCTGGTTGGCCGAGCCCATGAGCTCGCCGAACGGTACCTCTTTGTACTTCGTCGAGTCGAGCACGTTAATGACGGGCGTGGCTCCTGTCGGCACCGGTCCGCTCGGCACCGGCGGCGTGTTAATGGAGGTCTTCCCGGTCTGCGGATCGACCTCCGCCTTGGCACTTGGGGGCTTGCTGGGATCGACATCGGTCTTCGGGTCGGGCTGGGTCTTACTCCCGGCCGGGTGGGTTCCGCCGTGGGGATCCACCTCGGGCGGCCAGTTTTTGTTGGTTCCCGGTGGAGCGTGGGGATCGCCAGGGGGGGGCCAGTTTTTGTTGGTCCCCGGCGGCGCCGCCGGGTCAAACGGAGGCCAGTTGGTATTCGTCCTGCCGCCTCCCGTCCCTCCGGCGGTGCCCCCAGCTCCCGGCGGTTCTGGTGGGGCGCCGGACCCTGCTCCGGGCTTAGTCGCCGCTTTCGCGGCCGTCCCCTCGAGCCCCTCGAAGGCATGGGTGACCCCTTTTATCTGGAGAAGGAGACCTCCAAGGAACATCACGTCGCCGACCGCCAGCCCGTGGGCTAGTTCCTGCTCGTCCGCCAGCGCCTTGGCCGGATCGAGACTCGTCGCGGTGGCTGCGACCATCATGTCGGCCTTTCCGACTTGCGCCGCGGCGTGAGTCATGGCGCCGAAGACGGCCGAGACCAACGGACCTACGCCCGGGATGAAGCACAGCGCGAGGTCGACGGCCATGGTTCCGTACTGGACAATGTCCTCCTTGAGCCCATGGATCGCCAACAACTCGTCGAGCTTGGTCTTGAGGCCAGCGTTGGCTCCTTGAACCGCGCTGAAGTCCTTCTTCACGCGGTCCCGCAGCCCGCTCAGACCGAGTAGGTAGTCGAGGTCGCCGGCCGAGGACTTCCCGCGGGCCTTTCGAATCGCTTGGCGAATGACGTCGAGCTTCTTCTCGAAGGCATCTCGGACCGCCTCGTCAGACTGAGGGTTCTTCGCCTTGGCGAGCAAGCTCTCGTCGTACGGGTTGGGCGAATGAATCTGGGGCATTCGCCCAGCTACGCCCTTGTCCATTGGGCTCCAATCAGAACGATTCAGCGGCTTGATCTGATGGTCGGTCATGGTCGCCAGGAGCGGCGACATCGACAGTAGCCGCATCTTCCTGGAATGAACCTCGGCCAAGTCCTTCGTAAACTGTCCGAGCCACTCGTCCACCGGCTTGGATACGTTGTTGACCGCCACGTTCGGGAGCTTCCCGCGATTCGCCCTGAGCCAGAGCATACGGTAGCTCTCCAAATGGTAGTGCTCAGCGGCCACATTGGCCTCTTTCTCCAGCGCATCGCGATAAAAGACGCCGAGGACTCGGGCGCCGTCGATCAACTTGGTGGCTGCGTCGGAGATACCCTTGGGGGCGTTCTTGTCGCCGGCCTTCTCGGTCGGCTTGAACGACTCGGCAAGCTTCACGGCCATCGACTCGTTCTGGTCGAGTGCCTCGAGGGCCCGGGCCCGGAAATAGGAATCGATGAACTTCCGTTGTTCGGCCTCCGGGACCGGAATGCCGGGGGCGGGCTTGGGCTGCTCACCCGGCTTCTCGGGATCGCCCGCCACGCCGGCGAAGGCGCGGAGGTCTTTCGCGTCGGGCACCTGCCCGGCGATCGGCTGCGATTGGCGCTCCTGCCTGTCCGCATCCGGCGTGAGGTCTGTGCTGAGGGGAAAGTGCTTCCCGTCGCCGCTGGCGACTGCCACCACACCCTGTTGCGGCTCGATCCGATAGACAATGTCCGATGTGACCCGAAACCACGCGGGATTCACAAAGGCGGAAATCCCACCCAGCAGCAGGCCCGACCCGGTGACGTCCCCCCGAATGAAGGTCGGCTTCACGGTTGATAGCCGGTGGTCACCCTTCTTCAACCGACCCACGAAAAAGAACCGGTCCTGTTGGAGCACTACCGCGCCTGTGGTGCCGCTGTTGAAAACCGCGAAGGTGGTCGCCGCTGCCTGGTTGTCAAACCCTTTCCGGGGGGGACTCCCGGCTGGCGGGTGGACGAACTCTGCGATGCTGAACGATTCGGTTTCGGGTGATCGGTTGGTCGCTTTGGGGTCGCTATACCAGGCTTTGGCGACCGGGTGGCCCATCTTGGACTTGGCCGCTTCGAACGCCTTGTCCTCCTGCTCCTGGAGAGCCTTTGCCGCATCTGGGTCGGCGCCCGCAGCCGGAGGCGGCCCGGGTGGAGCAGGCCCTCCAGGGGCGGCGGGCGCCGCTGGAGCAGGTGCGCCGCTTGGCTCCCGTTGAACCTTGGCGGCGGGCGTCTGGGTAACGAGCACTGGTCCCACCGCGCCAGCCGCTGCGGCGGCCTCCCGCTCCGCGGCCGCGTCCGGCTCACTGACGTCGGCAAGCGGGGCCGGGCCTCGCGTGGCCTGAACGACATGGGTCAACTCATGCTTGATGAGCCGGCGGCCGACCGACGAGTCGGGTTGGTAATGCCCCGCGCCAAAAAACACATCGTCGTCGCGGGTGAACGCCTTCGCGTCGAGCCCGCGGGCGGCTTCCGCCGCCCGGTCGTCCGCGTGAATCCGAACTTTGCCGAAGTCATGCCCGAAGGCTTGCTCCATGTCGGTTCGGACCGGCGGCGGCAGAGGAGCACCCGCCGGCTCGGTCTGGACCGGAAGCAATGGCGACGGCGCGTCCTCCAGTTGCCGGCGTTCGGGCTTGCGGTCGATCTTCATCGAAGTCCGAACTCGAGCCAGCGCAAGTAGGCAAGCTCTTCCAAGCCAGGGCCGCACCATCTCGCCGACGCCTTCAGTCGACCCCCTTTGGGGCCTGAGGTCAAGGTCGGCCCTTCAAGCCGGGCCTCGTTGAAGTGGCAGCTGGAGGATCGGGTCATCGGATTGGGAGCGAAATCAGGGACGCCGTCTGGCCGCCCCGATGGAGGGTGGCCGTGGGGCAGCCTCGGACTGGCGGCCTTTCGGTATTGTCAGGATACTTCCTTGCCCCCTGGCCGTTCCCGACAAAAATGGAAGCTTGCAATTGGCCTCCCCTAGACCGGTTGGGACTTCGCGTACTCGAAGTACAACGAGCGTGCTACCATCGCGGCGTCATGCTCCGTCAGCGCCCGGCCCTCATATCGACTTGCCGGCAGGACCTTGCCTTGGTTCCCGGTTGAAAAGATCTCGTCGGCTCCCGCCAGGTCGTCGACGGTCACGACTTGCTCTTCCACTCGATGCCCCGCATCGGTGAGAAGCTTCAAGACCCTGGCCCGGGTGATCCCCGCCAGAAAGCACCCGTTAGGCACGGGCGTGGCGTAGACCCCGTCCTTCACCAACCAGAGATTCTGGGCCGCAAACTCCGCCACCGTTCCGTCGGGCGAGCGGATCACGGCGGCGTCGAAGCCCCGGGCCATGGCGTGGCTGACCGCGAGGGTCGACATCGGATAGAGACAGCTGGCTTTGGCCTCGGTCGGCGCTTGGTCCGGCGACGGCCGCCGGTAGGGCGAGAGGGTGGCCGAGAAACCGGTCGGAGGGGGCAGGGGGATCGGGGTAATGACCAGGGCGAACCGGGTCGAATCCGGGTTGTTGGTCATCGACCCTTCCTGAATCCACATCATCGGCCGGACATACAATTCAGCGTCGGCTGGAAACCGTTTGATGCCTTCGCGCGCAAGCGCCTCGATCTCGGGGGCGGTCACCGGGGGGCGCATTTCGAGAGTCCGGGCTGATCGGATGATCCGCTGGCAGTGGAGGTCGAGGTCGGGGGCCGTGCCCGCGAAGGCTCGAGCGCCGTCGAAGACGGTGTTGGCGAGCCAGCCGGCGTTGGACTCCGAATCCATGATCGGGGTCGGCCCTTGATGCCACGCCCCGTTGTAGTAGCAGATCGAAGATGGGGTCATCGGATTGGGAGCGAAATCCGGGACGCCATTTCGGCGCCGCGGTGGAGGATGACAGTAGGGCGGCCGCGGACCGGCGGCTTCTCGGTGTTGTCGACGTCGGCCCCGACGATGGTGACTCGAATCCGGTGCCCGGCATTGAAGACCGTCGCGGTCGGTTGGAGGTCGAACTCCAACTCGACTGGGGTTCCCGGAACCAACCGCTTGACGTCGTCCTTCTGGTTCAGGTTCCAGGGCAAGTCGAGGTTATCCCACGACGGTTTGGCCGCGGTGCGATGGGAGGCTCGCAGCATTCCTTCGCTCACGTATCGGGAGAAACCAGTCGAGTCGACTTCTTCGAGGTAGGCGTAGAAGTCGCCGTCGGTTTGGTCGGAGGATGCGTACAGGGTGACCACGGGGTGGCCGATGACCGTGATATCGGCCGTCAGTGGCGCGGTGGTGTAGGTCAGGCCCTTGGCGTCGTTCGGTGCTAGATCAGGATACTTCATCGCGCCCTGGCCGACGGCGTTGTCCCACCGCGTGGCGGTGCCGGTCGTGGTGGTCAGGTCGACCTTCCACAGATCTTGACCTGCCTCCCCAGCTGTCCCGGGTGCCAGGAGTCCGTCGTTGCTCGATTGGGCGCTTCCGGACGGGCCGGCGGTGAAGAAGTAGTCGACGTTGGTGACGGCCTTCAGTGGCCAGGTGTCGGACTGCTCCCAGGTCCACGTTCCCGGGTCGATCATCAGGGCGTAGTTGACCGGGGCGTCTTGCTCGATTCCGTTCTTGATGCCCTTGAGCCACCGGTCAAACCATCGGTGCTGTTCGGCCACAATGATCCGGCCTTGCTCGACGCCCATGGCGCTGTCGGGGCGGGCGTGGGACCACGGCCCCATGGTGACCCGGTCGATCCCGCTCCAATTCTTGAGCCAGAGCAGTTCGTCGCGGGCGAAGATGTCGTACCAGCCGCCCCAGTGATAGGCGGCCACGCCGGACTCGTTCATTGGCATCAGGAAGGTGGACGGCTGAAATCGGATCAGGTCGAAGTTGGCCGTCTTGTGATCCCGGAATTTGGCTGCGCCCCACTCGGTGATCACGTTCCAGTTCTTGGCGTGCTGGCCGAGGGCCTCGCGCCACATCGTGCCGGCCGAGTCCTCGTCAACGGGGGGCTCGGGGAACCCGACGTCGAGGGCATGGGTCAACCGACCCCAGTGTTCGATCATGTTTTGGCGGTAGATCCCGCCGTCATAGAGTACATCGTACATGTCGAAGGCGGCGACGTTCGGAAAGATTGCTTTGAGCGCTGGGTGTTTGGTGCTGGCGGCCATGTACTGGGTGATGCCGAGATAGGAGCCACCGAACATGCCGAGGTTGCCGTCGCACCAGGGCTGCTTGGTCATCCAATCCATCAGGTCGTAGGCGTCCTGGGTTTCAGCTGGAGAGAAGAGACCTTGATAGCGGCCGTAGGACGCGCCGCCGCCCCGGACCTGGGCCGATACCACCACGTAGCCGTGCTTGACGAGGCGCTGGAGTGCGGCGTTCCCGTCGACTTGCGATTTGACTTTCGGCGGGATCGAGTCGGTTCGCCAGGCCGGAACTGGTTTAGCGGTGGGGTTGAGGCTTGCCTCGAACGCCGCTGCCGGCGCCGCCCCGCGGTGATAGCGGGAGTGGGTCCAGACTACGGCCATCTTCTGGCTGACGGCCACACCGTTCACCGCCGGCCGGATGATGTCGACCGCGAGCTTGACGCCGTCGCGCATTGTCACGTAATGGGACTCGCGAACCCACTCCGAATAGAGTGAATCCGAGTATCCGCGATACTCGCCGAAGGCCGAGACCCGGATGGGAGCGGCGGCCGGAGCCGCGTCGGGTCGAGGGCCGCACCCCGAGGTGGCGGCGAGCAGAAGGGCCAGGGCGGTGCCGGCGTGGTTTCGCATCGGCTAAAGGTGCCGTTTGGTCACGGCCGCCGCAAGCGTATCCCCTACGGCACCAGCGGCGCCAGTTCCTTGGTCAGGAACGCCGCCGAGGCCTGGGTGACCTTGAGCCAGGTTCGGAACAAGAGCCAGTCGTGGGTCTCGTCGGGGATGATCAGTTCCTCGAACCGAACGCCCCGGTCCTTGAGCCGCTCGACCAGGTCGACCGTTTCGGAGACGTGCACGTTGCGATCGTCGTCGCCTTGGATCAGGAGGACCGGCGACCGCCAGGTATCGATGTCCGCCACCGGGGAGGACTTCCAGGCGATCTCGATCGCCTTGGCGTAGTCGGGTGGGCGTCGTCCGATGTCGGCTTGGCCGAGCTGGAAATCGCCGTAGCGCAGCTCCTGGGTGATCCAGTTGTGGACTCCATGGAGGTCGACCCCGGCGGCAAAGATGTCGGAGTTCCGGGCCAGGGCCAGCGCGGTCAGATAGCCGCCATAGGATCCGCCCCAAATACCGAGTCGCTTCGGGTCGACGTTAGGCAGGGCTTGGAGGTACTTGGCGCCGGCCAGGACGTCGAGATATTCCGACGCCCCCTCTGGGCCGGCCGCTTCGGGGTGCTGAAAGGCGTCGCCGTAGCCGATTCCGAGACGGAAGTTGACCGCCAGCACCACGAAACCCTGGCTGGCCAGGTACTGGTTCATGACGTAGTCGCGGGCGTAGTAGCCCATGTAGTGGAAGCCGAGCAGCATCTGTCGCGGCGGACCGCCGTGGACGAAGATCAACGCCGGCTTCCGGCCGGCCCCGCCCGCGGCGTCGAACAACTGGCCGTGGATGGTCAGGCCGTCGGCCGATTGGAAGGTGACCTTCTTCGGCTCGACAAACTGGGGACCGGCAAAGTCGGCCGGCACTAAGTCGGCGGCAAGGAGCCGGGGCGACCCGCCGCCGATCGGGATGACCGCCGGCAGCGGTGAGCGGCGCGCGGTCGCGCTGAAAAATGCCACCGTCTTCGAATCGCCGGTGACGACCGGGGCCCATTCGAGGCCGGTGCCCGGGGTCAGCAACTCGGGCGTGGGCGCGTCGACCGCGACCCGGAACAGATGGCGACGATCGTCGTCGGCTTGGTCGGGTCCGGTGTTGGCGTTGTAGACGACGTACCGGCCATCGGCACTCATCGTCACGTATTCGACCATGAAGTGGCCCGGGGTCAGCAGCAACGGGTCGCCGCCGGACGCCGCGATCGAATAGAGGTGCGGCCACCCGTCGAGGATGGCGGTGAAGACGAGCCGGTTGCCGGCGCCCCAGCCGAGGTTGATATCGCCTTGGGTATCGGGGAACGATCCGGCAATGGTGCGGGGGCCCTTCCACACCGGATGGCCTTCACCGGTGGCCGGGTCGCCGAGCCACAGTTCCCACGGTACCGGGTGACGTTCGAGTCGGGTCTTCGCGATCCCGCCGGCACCGGGCAGCTTGGCGAACGCGATCCGAGTGCCGTCGGGCGACCACCGCGGCGAGGCGATCCGGGCACTGGACGGCGCGATCCATTGCACCGGTTCGGTCGCCGAGCGATAGATGCCTAACAGGCTGTGGGCGCCGCGGTCGGAGACGAACGCCAGCTTGGTGCCGTCCGGCGACCAAGTCAGGGAACCGGTCGAGCCCCGGGCAAAGAACAGGCTGGCGGCAACCGGCTTCGGTGCGGTGAGCGAGATCACCGAGGCCTGTCCCCCTTTGATGAAGGCGACCTGATCGCCCTTCGGCGTGATGGCCGGCCCATCGCCCTCGGCGAGGAAGCGGGCCGGGCCGCCGGCAAACCGGGCGGTCCAGATTTCTGTTTTTTGAGCGGTGGTCCGGGCGGCCGGATTGGGCGCTACTCCGTCGGGCGATGTCCAATTGCCGCCGCCGGCATTGCGGACGAACACGAGAGTCTGGCCGTCGGCCGAAAAGGTCAGCTCGCCGATCTCGAGTCCGTCATCTTGGTCGAACTGGGTCAGCCGCCTTGCCGTCCAGCTTGGTCCCTCGGCCCCATAGACGTTTCGGACGCCCCGTTCTTCGAAGGTCCAGGCGATTCGCTGGCCGGTGGGTGCCGCGACCATGTTGTCGGGCGCGGGGAAGGACAGGGCCTGCTCGAGGCTGAATCGCGGCTTGGGCTGGCCCGAGGCAACGGCGGTTCCCACCAGGCACCAACCGATCACGGCCACCAACGCAACGGAGTTTCGCATCGGACAATAGTCGCGTTCGGTCAGGGTCTCCGCAAGAACAGGTAATGCGCACGGTGGTCCTGACCATGGCTTTCTGGCGCCGCCGAGCTGACGATTCCGCGGGAATCCTGACCGCTACCTAGCCGCCCGCGGCGCCCTCAGTTCGGCACCGGTTGGGCCTGCATCAGGAACCTAACCCCGCGGGTGGATTTTCCTCCGACGAAAGCAGATCTGGGCCATGTTGTACGGCTCGATGAAGACCCAAGCTCTCTATCTCTAAGTAGTTCCTTGGCATTGGGTTGACGATTCGTTGACGGAGAAATCGCAGCCGAGCCCTAGGTTCTAGCCATGTCAGATCGAATTGCCTCCCGGCTCTTGGCGGCCGTTGCCCTCGCCGTGATTCTTGTGGCCTGTGGGGGAGCCGGCTACCCGCAGCCTTCGAGCAGCGCCGCGATCGCCGAGGCAAACCGGGAGCGCCCGCTGTCGAACGCGGCCGTTCGGAGAATCGAACAGGCGTCTTCCTCGCGCTGGAGCTGGACCAAGGCCCGGGCCAAGTAAAACGCGGCTTCGGTTCGATCGGACGGGAGGGTCAGATGGGGGATCAACTGATC
>JAYVJS010000331.1:0-8108 GCA_043769075.1 Gemmatimonadota bacterium
CGCCAAAGAGCGCCGCAATGGTCCACGTGGCCGTCGCAACCCCGGCGGCATTCGTCGTGCTCGGCGCCGCCACGGAACTCTGCCCCGTGGTAATCCCGAACGTCATCGGCACGTTAGGCACCCCGTTGCCAAAAGCGTCACGCACCTGAACCGAGGGCGCCGGGGTCACCGCTTGCCCGAACCGCACCGACGGCGACGTCGAAACGAGAGCCGTGATCTGGGTGGGCAGGCCGGCCACGACCGTCACCGTCGCCGACTGCGCGATCAGCGTTCCCCCGACCGACGCGGACACGAGCTTGGCGCCTGCCACCGTCGCCGTCAGCGTGCTCGTCGCCTGCCCCGATGCGTTCGTCGGCCCAATCGGTGTCGTCGTGGCGGCCCCGGTGACCCCAAGAATCACGGGAAGTCCACTGATGGGATTCCCGCCGGCATCCCTCGCCGTCACCGTGATCTGACTTCCGGCTCCCCCCGCCGTAATCGTCGTCGGACTCACGGCCACCGTCGACTGATTGTTATCGACCGCGCCCGCCGTGGCGGTGGCGGCGAACTCGGCGGGCGGCGGCCCTCCGACGGCCGCTTGGGCTGTCTGCTGGCCAGCCAATACTCCCAATCTCCAGGTGGTCGAGGCCAGTCCGTTGGCGTTGGTGTTGATCTCCGCGCCGCCCGGGAAGCTGCCGCCGTTCGGCGTGGTGAACGTCACCTTGACATTTGCTTCGGGATTCCCGAGCCCGTTGGTAACCCGAACTTGGAGTGGCGTCGGCAGCGTGGCCCCCGCCAACGCCGTCTGGCCGTCGCCGGTAACCTTGACGATCAGCGCTGGCCCGATGCCCACGACCGTGACCCCAAATCCGACCGTTCGGGCCGTCCCACCAATCGTGGCGGTGGCCGTCGTCGTCGCCGCTCCGATGGCCCCCGGCAATGTTCGCACGGCCTGAGCCAGACCATTCTGATCAGTGACGCCGCTGGTCGGGTTGACGTTGCCTCCGCCCGTAACCCCCCAGCTGATCGTTACTCCGCTGACCCCATTCCCGAAGTTGTCGATGACTTTGAGCACGTGGGGCGTGCCGAGAACCGAGTTCACCAAGCCGATAACGTTGTCACCCGACTGTTTCTTCAGGTCCGCCGCTGCCCCCACCTTGCCGGTCGCGGTGAACGTCAGGGGACTGCCGGCCAGGCCGGCCGCCGAGGCCGTCACGGTGTTCGCCCCGACCACCGGATTCAGCACCCAGCTATTGGGGCCGGCGGTCCCCGTGGCGGACGTGGTCAACGTCCCGCCCGGCGTCACCGAGCTGCCGGCCGAGGCGACGAACGCGATCGGAAACCCCTGAATCCCGTTGCCCGATTGATCCACGACCCGCGCCCGCGGGGCCTCGGCCACTGCCGTGCCGGCATCGGCCGTTTGCACCACGGCCGAGGCCGCCTCGATTGCTTTCGCTGCGCCCGGCACCAATCCGATGGGGCTCGACCCGACCGGTGTCAGATTGGGAGCCGAGAAAGTCAGGGTTCGATCACCCACCGACCCGAGGAGACCAAGGCCGACGAATGCGGCCCGGCCGTCGGGGCCGGTGACCGCCGTGGTCGGGCCGACCAATTCGCCGCCCCCGCTCCCGATCGCGACCGTTACCACCACGCCGGCCTTCGCGGCCGGCTCGTCAATGGCGTTGAGCAGTTGAACCGCAGGCTGCCGGTCGAACACGTCGCCGTTCGGCACTTGGCCCGATGCCTGAGTTACGATCCCCAGCTTGGTCGGCGGCCGCGGATCGATCGTCAGTCGGACCGCAACGGTGATCGGACCGTTGCCCGCGCCCTGCGCCGACACCACTGCCTTGGCGAGATAAACTCCCAGGCCCAAGGAGCCCGGCGTCGCCCGAAGCTGGATCGAGGCTGGCTGGGACCGAGTGGCACTGGTCTGGTTCAAGGTTGCCGACAACCACCCCGTCGGGCCGCCGAGGAACTGTACTGAAACGGAGAGACCCTCGAGGGTCCCATCGGTGCCATTGACGATCGTCACCGTTTCGGTAACCGGCGCGCCACCCACGGTACCAACCGGCGTAACCGATGTTGAGGAGACCGCCAACGTCGGAAGGACCGAGATCAGCTTCGATTCCTGGCCACAACCGAGAGCAAGGAGCCCAGTACCGAACAGAAGAAGCCGCAGAAACGGAGGGCGCAACATTGGAGGCTCGGCGCTGAGGGTTTGGGGCGCCCGCTCAATCGGGCAGGCGAATCCGGCCTCCATCAATGTGGCGGAGGCGGCCTGGGTACGCCAGAGCCCATCGCCGCGGGGACCGGCCTGGCGCGATCAGCTCCGCGGCCCCAGAACCAAACCGACCGGTGACTCGCCGATCCGGACCTAGGGCCTTGGACCCGCGGCACCGGTGCGAGCACCCCTGCCGCCGGTGGCTGGTTTTGCGTCCACCCCAGCCGTCCAAACCGCCAACGTCGGCAAGGCTTTGGGCGGGTAGCCATCCGACCTGCATCGATCGTTAGGCGACGCCGCCCTAGTTCTCGAGCCGGCTGCCGCGGCCCAAGAGGATATCATGATCGTCCCGAACTTCGAACCTGACCGCCCGACCATTGGCAACGGTAAACTCAAAGACCGTGTCGGCAACCATCTCGAGGACCTCACCGTTGCGAACGATGGTCGGGATGAACCAATCGTCGTTGATTCGGACCATGATCGAGCCTTGGAGACTCGGGTACCACGGCGGGGCCTTGTCGAATCGGGCCTTCAACGAACCATCTTCGTAGACGAGTTCGACGACCTCCTCAATCGAAACGCTGTCCGAAACCTCGTCCGACATATTGAGGCGATAACGCCCGAGGTACGGCTCAATCTCGGCCCGGGCAATCGTCAGGGGATGACGCGGCGGCACGACGACGTTGATCGACACTTGGGTCGTGGCCCATTGCATCTGAAGCACGCCGCCGCCCGGCCGGATCTCGGGAAAGCCCCAGGTCAACACCTCGGTCGGCGGAGCCACCGCCGGGCGCACCACCCACCGAACCTGACCGGCAATCGAGTCCGGGGTCTCCGTGTGATACCGCTGTACCCTCGGATCAAGAATCAGGATCCACGCGTCGGGGCCCACGACAAACCACACCGAGTACTTCCCCTTGGGAATCGAATGCCCGTCGAGCCGGACCTCGCGACTGATCTCGAGCGTGGTGGCCCAATTCGCCCCGGGCGTCCAGATCTCGCCCCAATGGACCACCTTCCCGAACAGTGGAGCTCGGCCCCGGAGCCGGGGACGGGAGTAATTGACCGTGACCACCGCACCGTCAATCGTCTGGGACACCGTGCCGCGCTCGCTGGCTCGAACCTGGGCCCCCACGTCTCCTCCGACCGCGCTACCGGCCAGGAGCACCGACAGCGTCAGCCTAACCAAATCGCGCATCGATCGCCTTCCGAATTTGGTCGAGGGTCCGGCCGCCCCGGTGAAGGCGGCTGACCAGGCGGCCCTCGGACTGACAGATCTCGCAGTGGCGCGCCATGGCATCGGGGCCCTCATAGCAGGTCAGAAGGGAGTAGTATCCCTCGAGATCGGGGCAGTCACACTGACACCGAATCCCGTCCAGAATCGCGGGAATCTCCCGGATCTGATCGAAGACCTCGGCGATTTCTGGAGTCGTGTCGAGCTCGGCGGAAGCGAGCACCTTCCGGGCGGTGACGCCGGGCCTTGGGACCGGATGGCCTCCGGTCGCTGCTCCGTTGCCGGGAGAGGGTGGAACCCAACGCCGCGCCATGGCGGCCATCCCAGCGACCTGCAGGAAACCCCGTCTGGAGTGGCGAGGCGGCATCGAATCAGCTCTACTAAGTCCAGGAAGCAAGAACCCCACCCGACCCAAAGCGGACGGACTGGGGCACGCGGCAGGAGAAGTGGGCCTGGGAAGAGTTGAACTTCCGACCTCACGCTTATCAGGCGTGCGCTCTAACCAACTGAGCTACAGGCCCCAAAGACCGAATCCCTAGGGGCGGTTAGAATAGCCGCCCCCTGGCACCTCACGCAACCCTTGCCCCCATCGACATTTAGCCCCGGGATGGGGCGTCGAATCAGCGCTCGTCGTCGTCCTCGGAGAAGTCAAAACCCGCATCGAGATCCTCGTCCAACTCGTCGTCGTCGCCATCATCTTCGTCGTCCAACTCGTCGTCGTCGAGATCCTCATCATCCTCGTTGTCTTCGAATCCAATAGGATTGCCGTCCGGATCCTCTTCGTCTTCATCAAAACGACGGCGCATTTCGACTGCTCCGTACGACGCCACCAGGGCCGACATGGGGTTCTCCACCTTCCTAGGAATGGGGTAACAGGTTTGCGTCACGTCGACGCGTTGGCCCGAGCGGTAGCCCGAGCGGTTTTCCGGCGCTCATTCTGATGCAGCGCCCGCTTCCGGAGCCGGATCGATTCCGGCGTCACTTCGATCAATTCATCATCCTCGATGTACTCGAGGGCGTACTCCAGCGTGATGACCCGCGGCGGCTCCAGCATGATATTGTCGTCGGTCGCCGTCGTCCGCATGTTCGTCAGCTTCTTTTCCTTGGCCACGTTGACATCCATGTCTTCGGGCCGGGAATTCTCGCCCACGACCATCCCTTCGTACACCGCCTCGCCAGGCGCCACGAAAAGCTGGGCCCGCTCCTGTAGGTTCGCCAGAGCAAAACCCACCGCATCACCCTCGCGATCGGCCACCAACACGCCCCGCTTCCGGCCGGCCAAGGGGCCGGCCCACGGCCCGTAATCCAGAAACCGGTGGTTGAGCGTTCCGGTTCCCCGTGTATCAGTCAGAAACTCGGAACGGTAGCCGAAGAGCCCCCGCGACGGGATCCGAAACACCATCCGGAGGTTGCCCTGCCCTGGATTCCGCATCTCGGTCAACTCAGCCCGACGTGGGCCCAGCTTTTCCATCACCGCACCCATGAACGTATCCGGCACATCGACCATCAACTCCTCGTACGGCTCCATCCGCTCGCCGTCGGGGCCCTCACGGGTTATGACCCGCGGCCGAGATACCTGGAACTCGTAGCCTTCCCGGCGCATCGTCTCCATCAGGATGCCCAAATGGAGTTCGCCCCGGCCGCTGACCGCCAACGTGTCCGGCGAATCGGTCTCCTCGACCCTGAGCGCGACATTCCGTTCCAGCTCCTTGAACAACCGATCCCGGACCTGCCGGCTGGTGACGAACTTCCCCTCCCGCCCGGAAAACGGCGAGTTGTTGAGGGAGAAATCGACCGAGATCGTCGGCTCCTCAACGGCAATGCCCTCGAGCCGTTCCGGATACTCGACGTCGGTCAGCGTCTTGCCGATTTCAATGCCGTCGAAGCCCGACACGACCACGATGTCGCCGGCCTCGGCTTCGGGCACCTCGATTCGGGCCAACCCTTCGAACTGGTACAAACGGGTCACCCGGCCCCGGCCGATGACCTCGTCACCAACCATCCCCGGCTCGCCCAACGGGAGGACGGAAACAGTGTCGCCCAATTTGAGGCGACCCCGTTCGATCCGGCCAATCCCGAGCCGCCCCAGGAATGCCGAGTGATCGAGGGTCGAGATCAACATCTGAAACGGACCGTTCGGATCGCCGGTCGGCGCTGGGACATTGGCGACGATGGAATCGAACAGCGGCGTTAACGTCGTGCCCGGCGTTTCGAGCTCCGTTGTCGCGTGGCCGTGGCGGCTCGACGTATACAAGAACGGGGCATCCAGTTGTTCGTGGGTCGCCTCCAAATCGATGAACAACCCAAGGACCTCGTCGTGCACCCGGTACGGCTCGGCGTCCGGCCGGTCGATCTTGTTGATCGCCACGATCGGCTTGAGGCCGAGGGCCAGCGCTTTGCGAGTCACAAACCGGGTCTGCGGCATGGGACCTTCCGCCGCGTCAACCAGAATGAGAACGCCATCAACCATCCGAAGGATTCGTTCGACTTCACCGCCGAAATCGGCGTGGCCGGGCGTATCGACAATGTTGATCTTGGTATCACCCCAATGCACCGAGGTATTCTTGGCCAGAATCGTGATCCCCCGCTCCTTTTCAAGCGGATTCGAATCCATGACTCGTTCTTCGACGTGCTGATTTTCCCGGAAGACCCCCGCCTGGCGGAGCATCTGATCCACTAACGTGGTCTTCCCGTGGTCGACGTGCGCAATGATAGCAATGTTACGAATCTGCAAAGCTTTAGCCCCCTTCGGCGGGCCATATATAGATCGGGGAGCCGGACCGGCGCAAGGAGGCACAAGGAACCGCCGGGCACCGCCTAGTGCCGGTGTCCGGCATGCCCATGCCCGGGGTCCGCCCCCCCGGGCCCGTCCCGCCGCAAACAATCGAGCCCTTCACAGTGATCCTCGACCTCAAGTTGGAGCGTGGAATGGTGGATTCCGAGCCCCGTCAGCTCGCCCAGGAGCCGCTTGAGGGCCTCCGGATGGCGGGTCAGCTCCGGCACCACGATATGGCCGCTCATGGCCACAACGCCGCTGGTGACGGTCCAAACGTGCAGATCGTGCACGTCCTGCACCCCGTCCACCGCCAGCAGCCGCGCCCGGACGTCGGCCATTGGAACGTGCGGGGGGGCTGCCTCCAGAAGGATTTGGGTGCTCTCCTTGAGGAGCTGCCAGGCCCCCCCCAAGATCAGAAGCGACAACAGGATCGACATAATAGGGTCGATCAGCGTCCACCCGGTGTATTTGACCACCAAGGCGGCTGCCAGGGCCCCAACGGACCCGAGGGTGTCGCCGACGACCTGGAGGTAGGCACCCCGAATGTTGAGCCCCCCGTGCCGGTGGCTATGAAGGATCCGGAGGCTCAAGACGTTGATAACCAAGCCGGCGGCAGCCGCCAACAGGAAGATGTCCACCCGGATCGGCTGAGGGTCACCCAGCCGATCGAAGGCTTCCACCACCACGGCCGCCGCGATCCCGATCAGCGCGGCCCCGTTGACCACCGCCGCCAGGATCTCCATCCGGAGATAGCCGTAGGTCTTCGATGGCGAGGCCGGCCGCCTGACCAGCCAAGCCGTGAAGGCCGAGAGGGCCAGCGCGGCAACGTCGATCAGCATATGGCCCGCGTCCGCCAGCAGCGCCAGCGACCCGCTGACCCAACCGGCCGCCGCCTCGATCACCATGAAGACCGTGGTCAGTCCCAACACGATGATCAGCTTGTTCGACACCGCCTCTCGCTCGGAGGACGCGGAGCGACTAACGTTCTCTCTTATGGAGCCTCCCCAAGCCGGGACGATGTTACTAGGTCTCGCGGCGGTTATTGCCCTGATCGGGGCCAACGCCTTTTTCGTCGCCGCGGAATTTGCCTTGGTCGGAGCCCGAAGAACCCGGCTCGACGCCATGGCCCGCGACGGCGACCGCAAAGCTATGCTGGCCAGCCGAGTCCATCAATCACTTGGCCGGTACATCTCGGCCACCCAGCTCGGCATTACCCTCTGTTCCTTGGGCCTCGGCGCCGTCGGCGAGCCGGCCATCTCCCGGGTGTTCTTACGAGCGTTCCAATCCGCCCCCGCCACGATCGGCCCGGTTGACACCCGGACGATCGCGACCGTCTTCAGCTTCACGGTGATAACCTACACCTTGCTGATCTTGGGGGAGCTCATGCCCAAGGCCTTGGCCCTCCGGTATCCCGAACTGCTCGCCAGCTGGCTGGCCGGCCCGCTGATCGCCTTTGCCTGGGTTACCGCATTCCCAATCCGGATTCTTAACAACACTTCCAACGGACTCCTCGGGCTCATGGGTATCAAAACGGCCGGCTCCCATGAGCGGCTCCATTCGCCCGAAGAGATCCGGATGCTCGTCGAACAAAGTCAGGAGGGCGGCCAGCTCGGTAAGCAAGACGCCCGGCTCCTCGAAGGCGTCTTCGAATTCACCGAGAAGACCGCCCAGGATGTCATGACCCCCCGGACTGAGATTGTCGCGCTGGAGGCGGGGCTGACGGTCGAGCAGGCCGCCGATATCGTCGCGGCAGCCGGCCGGTCGCGCTATCCGGTTCACCTCGACTCCCTCGACGACATCATCGGCATCGTCCACGCCAAAGACCTCCTCCGAGCGCTCCGGACCGCCCCCGAAGCCCCCGTGCGCTCGGTGATCCGGCCACCCCTGCTGGTGCCAAG
>JAYVJS010000332.1:0-4494 GCA_043769075.1 Gemmatimonadota bacterium
CCTTTAGAGAGGCACTCGATCCCGAGTTCAAAGGCTATGCGGCTCGGGTCGTGACCAACGCGAAGCGGCTCGCCTCGGAGTTGATGGGCCGGGGCTTCCGGATCATTTCTGGCGGCACCGACACCCATCTCATGCTGGTCGATGTCCGAAGCAAAAACGTCACCGGGAAGCTGGCTGAGGAACTGTTGGGGCGGGCGGCAATGACGGTCAATCGGAACACCATTCCGAATGACCCGGCGTCACCGTTCGTGACCAGCGGTATCCGCCTCGGAACCCCGGCGATGACCACCCGAGGCATGGGCGAGCCGGAAATGGCGGTCATTGCCCGGCTGATCGATGAGGTCTTGAGCTCACCCGATGATGTCACGATTGCCCGGGCCAAGCACCAAGTCCTCGACCTGACCCATGGGTTTCCGCTCTATGAAGCCGGTCGGCGGGAGAACCGGACGTGATTGAAATCAGGCTCGCCCCGGATCTGTTGGCCAAGCTCCGGGCGAGCGAGAGCCACTACGAGGAAGGCGGCTACCTGTTCGTTCTCGAAAGCATTGAATACCTCCAACAACGCCTGACCGTCCGGCGTCACGTGTCGGGCGCCGAGTTGGCCCGTGCCTGTCGTGACCATGCGTTGGAGCAGTACGGTCTGGTGGCCCGCCAAGTGCTTGCCCATTGGGGGATCCGGCGGACCGAAGATGTCGGGAAGATCGTGTTCGCCCTGGTCGAGGTCGGACTGTTGACGACCCAACCCACCGACACCCTCCATGATTTCGAATCGGTCTACGATTTCGATGACGCGTTTTCGGCGGGCTATGTGTGGCAGGGCGTCGCCGGCGGGGGCCAGCGCGCTCGGGTGGTCGACCCACTGGGCGACGGTTGACCTTCCGCACGGCCTGAATGCAGCCCCTCCCCGTTCTCACCTCGCAACAAGCCCGCCGGTGGGACGAACTCACTGCCCAAGCTGGTGTGCCGCTCGTCAGCCTGATGGAGACCGCCGGCCGCGCCATCACCACGATACTCACCACTCGGTTTCCGACGGCGTTGAGACAGGGCACCGTGGTGGCGGTGGGGCCCGGGAACAACGGCGGAGACGGCTGGGTGGTGGCGCGCGCCCTCGAGGCGGTAGGCTTGCCGGTCTGGGTGGTCCCGATTGGAGGAAGCGTCAGCGAACTCAACCGACTCCAAGCTCGGCTGGGGAGTACCGCCGGAGTTCGGACCGTGGAGGCCGACGGTCCCTGGCCAACGGTCGGACTGGTGGTCGATGCGATCCTCGGCACCGGCGCGAAGGGCCCGCCTCGGCCGCCGGTGGCCGCCTTGGTGGCGCGACTCGGGGAGCTGGCAGTGCCGGTCGTGGCGGTTGATGGTCCGACTGGGCTCGACCTCGACACCGGCGTCTCC
Source organism: Gemmatimonadota bacterium (assembly GCA_043769075.1). Taxonomy (GTDB): domain Bacteria; phylum Gemmatimonadota; class Gemmatimonadetes; order Gemmatimonadales; family GWC2-71-9; genus SHZU01. The sequence goes on from JAYVJS010000332.1 coordinate 1,393, forward strand.
CACCAGGTCCTCAAGGCGGCGCTCACGATCACGTTCGGGGGCTACCGACGAGGGCAATTGCTGGCTCGCGATGAGGTGGGCGACCTCGCGGTCGTCGACCTCGGCTTCGAGCCGCCGGACGACGGGTGGCCCCGGCTTTTCGTCCACCGGGATGCGGTACGGGCCATTCCGCCATTGGGAGCCCGAGACCACAAGGGCGACCGGGGCCGGATCGTGATTGTCGGCGGTGATCATGGGATGACCGGCGCCGTCCGCTTGGCGGCGCGGGCGGCATTTGCGGCGGGGGCGGGGCTGGTTCATGTCATCGCCCCAGCCGACTCGGTTGCGGTCCTCGCGGCCGCGGAGCCGGACTTGCAAACGACCACCAGCGATTTCGATCGGTTGTCGGAGGCAGCGGTGGCCCTCCTCGGCCGAGCCGACGCCGTGGTGGTGGGGCCCGGCCTGGGGCGGGCACCGGGGCGAGCGGCTTTCGTCGCTGCGGTCGCCCAAGCCGCCCGGGGCCCGTTGGTGGTCGACGCCGATGCGCTGATCGCGTTTGGTGGCAATCCGGCGGGCCTCGCGAGGCTGGCGTTAGGCCGGTCCATGGTCGTCACGCCCCACGCCGGCGAGTTTCGAGCCTTGCTGCCGGCCGAGTCGTCGCAGCTCGAAGTCGATCCCTGGGCGGCCGCCGACCAGGCCGCCCGGATCCTCGGCGCGGCGGTGCTGTTGAAAGGTGTCCCGACGATTGTGGGGATGCCGGGCCAAGCACCGTTGACGGTGGCGGCTGGGAACCCGGGACTGGCCACCGGCGGGAGCGGCGACACGCTGGCGGGCCTGATCGCGGTATGGTTGGCTCAGGGCGTCGATACCTGTGGCGCCGCCGCGGCAGGAGCGCTGGCGTTAGGCGATGCGGCCGACCTTGCGGCCCGTCGGTTCACGGCTCGTGCCATGCGACCCATGGACGTCATCGGCGCGCTGCCCGATGTGTGGAAACGATGGAACCAGATTCGGCACGAACCGTCGGCACCGACGGCCCCCATCCTCCACGAACTGCCGGCGCCCGCCCGGGTATGACCACGGAGCCCACCCGGCTCGGCCCGGGGCTCGAATTCGACCGGATCCGGGCCATCGGAGCCGCGTTAGGCGACACGGCCCAGGGGCTCGGCGACGATTGCGCCTTTTTGCCGGGGGGGTGGTGCGTTAGCGTCGACGTCAGCGTCGAAGGGGTCCACTTCCGGCGAGAGTGGCTCGAGCCCGAGGAGATCGGGTGGCGGGCGGCGATGGCGGCGTTGTCGGACCTGGCGGCGGTCGGAGCCACGGCTGAGGCGTTGTTGGTCGGCCTGTCAGGACCGGGCGACGCGCCGGCCGAGGTGATGGCGGCGATCATGCGAGGGGTGGGCGACGCGGCCCGGGAGGTGGGCGCGGTGGTGGCCGGGGGCGACTTGACCCGGGCCCGCGACTTGTCTCTGGCGGTGACCGTGTTAGGGCGGGCCGCCCGCCCGGTCCACCGCCGCGGGGCGGTGGTCGGTGACCAAATCTGGCTGACGGGGTCGTTAGGCGGCTCGCGGGCCGCCCTGGCGGCCTGGGCCGGCGGCCGCGAGCCGGCCGCCGAGCCGCGGCGACGATTTGCCCGGCCGATGGCCCGCCTTGCCGAGGGCCGCCGGCTGGCCGACCTCGGGGCGACGGCGATGCTCGATCTCTCCGATGGACTGGCCGGCGACCTGCGACATCTGGCCGCCGCGAGCGAGGTGGGCTTGGTGGTCGATCTCGATCGGCTCCCGCTCTCGGACGGGGTCGCGGATGAAGCCGGACGGGCCGGGCAGCCGCCGGAAGTGTTCGCGGCCATCGGTGGCGAGGACTTCGAGCTGGTGGCGACGCTCCCGCCGAGCGTCGACGCCGCGCCCCTGACCAGGATCGGCACGGTGGTCGCTGGGCCCGGGATCCGGACGATGCTGGGCGGCCTCGAGTGGACCTTGAACGGATACGATCACTTTCGATGAGGGGGCGACATTTCGCCCCGCCCGGGGGTGGTCACGGTTCGGATCGGGACCCCGATTCCGACCAACGGACTCGGCTCCGACAGCCGGGACCAGCTCGCCGAACAGACCCGGGCGGCGATGGTCGCGATCGGCGCCCCCGCGTGACCTGTTGTGTCGGCCCCTTCCGATCGTCTATTCTTGTCCATTGTTGTCGATCCCTTCAACCCTAGAAATCAATGTCTACCATCATCGAAGTAAGCGCCCGCGAGATCATCGACAGCCGCGGCAATCCGACCGTCGAGGCCGAAGTGGTGTTGGCGAGCGGGGCCTCGGGACGGGCGGCGGTTCCCAGCGGCGCCTCGACCGGCGAGCACGAAGCGGTCGAACTTCGAGACGGTGACCCCAAGCGCTACGGCGGCAAGGGCGTGCTCGAAGCCGTCAAGAACGTCAACGAAATTCTGGGACCTCGACTTGAAGGGATGGCGGCCGAAGATCAGATCGCCGTCGATGCCGAGATGATGGAAGTCGACGGCACGCCGAACAAGGGGAAAGTCGGCGCCAACGCGATCCTGGCTGTGTCGTTGGCGGTGGCACGGGCGGCCGCGGAAGAAACCGGGCTCCCGCTCTACCGGTACCTTGGCGGCCCGATGGCCCGGATTCTCCCGGTCCCGATGATGAACATCCTGAACGGCGGGGCCCACTCGAGCAACAATGTCGATGCCCAGGAGTTCATGGTCTCACCGATCGGGGCCGACAACTTTGCCGACGGACTCCGGATGGGGATCGAGGTCTTCCATTCGTTGAAGAAGGTCCTCACCAAGATGGGCCTGTCGACGGCGGTCGGCGACGAAGGCGGGTTCGCGCCGAACTTGCCCTCCAACGAAGCGGCCCTTGATGTGGTCATGCTCGCCATCAAGGGAGCCGGCTACGAACCAGGGAAGGACCTGGCGATCTGTCTTGATGTCGCCGCCTCCGAATTGTTCGACAAAGAAAAGAAGGACTACGTCTTCAAGAAGGGCGACAAGAGCCGCCGGACCGCGGCCCAGATGGTCGAGATGTACCAGAAGTGGGTCGACCAGTATCCGATCGTGTCGATCGAAGATGGTCTGGCCGAGGACGACTGGGCGGGGTGGGGGCTCTTGAC
>JAYVJS010000333.1:0-9881 GCA_043769075.1 Gemmatimonadota bacterium
CGCCGACGGCCAAGATGGCCGGCTCGGTGTCGGGGGGCTGCGTCGAGAACGCGGTGGTCGAGGAAATCATGGCGGCAATCGAGCGGGGCACCCCGAAAAGTCTCGAATATGGGGTGACCCACGAACGGGCCTGGGAGTTTGGACTTTCCTGCGGCGGGACCATTTCGATGTTCGTTGAGCCCACGGTCCGCCCGGAGATCATTGCGGCGGCCGGCCGCCGGGAGGGCAGCGTGGTCGCCACGGTGATCGGCGGCGCGGCACCGCTCGGCGCGGCGTTGGTGTATCACGAATCGGGAGCGCGAGAAAACCTCCGATTGCCGAGCGGGCTCGCCGAACTTATCGCCGCCGGAGCGGCCGACGCGATCAAACATCTGGCGAGCCGGTCGGAGACGATTCCGACCCCCGGCGGCGAGGTGCGAGTCCTCTACGAGGTCTTCCCTCGTCGTCCGACGCTGCTGATTTTCGGCGGGGTCCACATCGCGACATCCTTGGTGACCCTCGCCAAGCCACTCGGCTTTCGGACCGTCGTGGCCGATGGACGGGAAGCGTTCCTGACCCGGGAGCGATTTCCGGATGCGGACGAACTGATCGCCGGCTGGCCCGATGAAGTGTTTGCCCAAGTCGGGATCGACTCGGCGACCTGCATTTGCCTCCTGACCCACGATCCAAAATTCGATGAGCCCGCGATCGACGCCGCCCTCAAGTCGCCGGCCGCATATATCGGAGTCATCGGATCTCGGAAGACCCAGCAGATTCGAAGGGACCGACTCAAGGAAGCCGGCCATTCGCCGGAACAGATCAGCCGGTTGCATGGGCCGATCGGTCTCGACTTAGGCGGGCGAGACCCGAGCGAGATCGCCTTAGCAATCCTGGCCGAAATTACCGCGGCCCGCTATCAAGGCCGAATCACGAGAGGACCCAAGTCATGACGTCCCGGCATCTACTCAGCACTTTCCTGCTGGCCGCGGCCCTGCCGTCGCCCGCCCAAGCCCAGTCAGTGGCCACTCACCCCCGGGTCAAGGAAGCCACGGCCGTGCTCGAGAAGTGGCTCGAAGCGACCCGGTCCTACACCCGCTATCCTGGAATCTCGGCGGCGGTCGTGGTCGACCAAGACGTGATCTGGCAGGGCGGCTTCGGCTGGGCCGACATCAACAAGCGGTCGCCGGCCACGCCAACGACGCTCTATAGCATCTGCTCGATCTCGAAGTTGTTTACCAGCGTGGCGCTGATGCAGCTCCGCGACCAGGGCAAGCTCCGCCTCGACGATCCGGTGGCCAAGCACTTGAGCTGGTTTACGATCAAGAACCCGCGGCCGGACCAGGAAGCCGTCACCATCGAAGGGATCCTGACCCACTCGGCGGGGTTGCCGCGGGAGGCGGCCTTTCCGTATTGGAGCGCACCGAGCTTCGAGTTCCCGACCCATGACCAGATCGTCAGCGCGATTTCGAGTCAGGACATGCTCTATCGCCCCCAGACCTATTTCCAGTACTCGAATCTCGGCCTAACGCTGGTCGGTGAAATCGTGGCCGCCGCGTCGGGTAAGTCCTACGGCGATCAAGTCCAGGCCAATCTACTCACGCCGCTTGGTCTCAAGGACACCTATTGGGACATGCCGCAACAGGAACGCGGCAAACGGCTGGCGACCGGCTACAGCGGGTGGCCTCGGGAAGGCGAACGGCACGAGGTGCCGTTCTATCAAGCCCGTGGCATCGCGCCGGCCGCCGGGTACGCCTCGACCGCCCTCGATCTGGCGAAGTTCGCCTCGTGGCAGTTTCGGCTCCTGTCAAAGGGCGGCACCGAGGTACTCTCGGCCAACACGCTTCGCGAGATGCAGCGGGTCCATTTTATCGATCCGGCCTGGGAAACCACCTGGGGGCTCGGGTTCGAATCATGGCGGAACGACGGCAAGACCTTCGTCGGCCACGGCGGCAGCTGCCCAGGCTACCGAACCCAGTTGACGATGCGTCCGGAGGAGAAGATCGCCACCATCACCATGATCAACGCGATCGATGGCAACGCGGAAGGCCTTGCTCAACAGGCCTACAACCTGCTTGCACCCGCCATCAAGGCGGCCCAGGACACCTCGGCTCGAACTCCGATGGCCGACGCGAGCCTCGACAAGTATCTCGGGACGTACGCCGGGTCGTTCGGCGGCGACTTGGAGTTCATTCGGTGGCAGGGCGGGCTGGCCTCGATCTTCCTACCAACCGAGAATCCGGCCCGCGCCATTACGAAATACAAGAAGACCGGCGATCACACCTTCCGTCGGATCCGGCAAGACGGCGAATTGGCCGAGTCGATCTCGTTCGACCTAGGCCCCGATGGCCGGGCGACCATGTTCCGGAGCTCCAACAACTTCATGCCGCGGATTCGCTAGCGGCGGGCGTGCCACTCCGTTAAGAGTTCGATTTCCCGGGCCGCGGTAATGCCCGGGCGCCGAACCCCGGAGTCCCAAGCGATTCCGGCCGCCTTGAATTCGTTGAGGGTGTCGCGAGCGGTATCCGCCAGCGGCCGGTAGGTCAGCCCCGCCGCAATCGCCTTCTTGGTACTGAACAGCCCGTTGCCTTTGAATTCGCCGATCGGCGGATACCAGATCGGCATGTCGGACCACGGTTTGATCTTCCGGTCGAGCAGGAACTGGGTCTCGACCCAGGTAAACCGAACGTCGGCACTGGTGATGGCCCGGATCCCATAGAGGAACTCCGCCATCGAGAGCTTGGTGCCGGGCCCCATCGCGTTGAACGCGCCGGTGGTCTTCTGCTCCAACATCCGGATGATCCACTCCGCCATATCGCGGGCATCGATGAGCTGAACCGGATCGGTCGGATCGCCGGGCGCGAGCACTTCGCCGCCTTTGTCGACCCGGACCAACCAGTACCGAAGCAAATCGGCGGTATCGCCCGGACCGACGATCCAACCGGGCCGGACAATCGTGTGGCGTTCTGGGAATGCTTCGCGGATCTCTTGTTCGCAGAGCACCTTGAGGGGACCGTAGTATTTCCGGGTGTCCTCGGACTTAGGCTCCGGAAGCTCGGCCTTGACGTAGTTCTCGTCGATGTTCTCGACGGCGTAGTTCTTGTACACGTCGCCGGTCGAGATGAAGAGGTAGTGTTGGGCGGCGTCCTTGAGCATTTGGGCCGAGGCCCGAACCACCCTGGGTACGAAGCCCGAGGTGTCGATGACCGCGTCCCACTTCCGCCCTTTCAAGACATCGAGGCCGCCGTCGCGGTCGCCGACAAACTTTTCCACGTCGGGAAAGAGACCGGGATTGGTCTTGCCCCGATTGAAGAGGGTCGGGATGTGGCCGCGGGCCATGGCCGCGCGCACCATGTGGGGGCCGATGAATCCGGTCCCGCCGATGAACAGGATCCGGAGCGGGGCCTGGCGCCGGAAGCTGAAGGCGGCCGGGCCGAGGGACAGGGCGGCGCCGCTGACGGCGGTGGTCTTGAGAAAGTCGCGTCGAGTGGTCATGCCCGAAAGGTAGTTGAGTTGGGGTCGCGGCGGCTTAGCGCCAGCTGGATATCGGCCAAGGACACACCCAGGGCCCGGGCCGCGACCAATGCGTGATAGATCAGGTCGGCGGCTTCCTCGGCGGCCCGATCCCGGTCGCCATCGGCGCAGGCCAAGGCCAATTCAACGGCTTCCTCGCCCAGTTTCTTGATCCGGAGATTCCGGTCGCGAAACAACTTGGCAGTGTAGCTGTCGGTGGCATCCGGCGTCGCCGCGCGGGCGGCAATGGTTCGGTCGAGCCGGCCGAGGACCCCGGCGGCGGCATCACCAAAGCAGGTCTCGGCTCCGGTATGGCAGGCCGGCCCCGCCGGGACCACCTGGGCCAACACGGTGTCACCGTCGCAATCAGGCAGGAGCCTAACGACCCGCTGGACGTTGCCACTGGTCGCGCCTTTGTGCCAGAGGCCCCGGCTCCGGCTCCGATAGTGCATTTCGCCGGTCTCCATCGTCTTGGCCATCGCTTCACGGTCGGCCTCGGCCACCATCAGGACCGCCCCAGTCGTCGCATCCTGGGCGACCACGGCCACCACGCCGCCCCGTTTGGTGAAATCGAGCCGGTCGATCATGGCTCCACCAAGAGGGCCCGGACCGGTCCGGCCAAGGAGGCGTTGGTCGCGATCGTATCGCCGCCGAAGGCGGTTCGCCGGCCCTTCCAGTCGGTGAGAACGCCGCCCGCTTCTTCGAGAATCGGCATCAAACAGGCCGAGTCCCAGGGGCTCATCTTGTCATCGACCATCACGTCCGCGCGACCGGTCGCCACAAGCAAGTAACCAAAGCAATCCCCCCAGGTCCGGACCACCCTCGCTTGGCCGGCCAGCCCAGCCCAGGCGTCTCGCCGGGCCGGACGACCGGGAAATCGCTCGTCGGTCGTGAGCACGACTGACTCGGCCAACACCGACTGAGACGACACCCGGCACCGGACCCCGTTACACCAGGAACCTTGTCCCAACGCGCCGACCACCAACTCACCGGCGGCGGCGCAGTTAATGGCCCCGGCCAGCACCTCGTCGCCGTCGACGACCGCGATCAGGGTGCCCCAGAGGGGAGTGCCCGCGACAAAACTCTTGGTACCGTCGATTGGGTCGATCAGCCAGCGGCGGCCGGTGCCGTTCCCCGTTAGGCCGAACTCCTCACCAAGGACGGAGTCCTTGGGAAACCGGGCCGTGATCCAGGCCCGGGCCGCCTCTTCGGCCGCCCGATCGGCGATGGTCACCGGGCTTCCGTCGCCTTTCCACTCGACCGCCACCCCGGTCCGGAAATGACGAAGCGCGACCGTAGCCGCCACCTGGGACACTTCGGCCACGGCTTGGAGCAGTTCTGCGGTATCGCTCACCAGGTTCTCCGAGTTGGAATGCCGGCTTCGACCATAGCCCGTTTGAGATCGGCCACGGTCGCGAGGCCGTCGTGAAGAATTCCCGCCACCAACGCGGCACTGGCCCCGCCCTCGGCGAAGGCCGCCACCACGTGGGCCGCCGACCCGGCGCCGCCCGACGCAATGACCGGGACCCGAACCGCGCCCGCAATGGCTCGGGTCAACTCGAGGTCGTAGCCGCCGCGAACACCATCTCGGTCAATACTGGTAACCAACAATTCGCCCGCCCCGCGCTCGACGGCTTGGGTGGCCCACTCGATCGCATCGAGCCCGGTCGGCCGGTGACCCCCGCGAGTGAAGACTCGCCAGCTCGCCCCGTCCCCCCGGGCCGCATCGATACTCACCAGGACGCATTGGGCCCCGAACCGGGCGGCCGCCTCCGAGATCACCTGAGGCCGCTCGACCGCAGCCGTATTGAAGCTTACTTTGTCCGCCCCGGCCCGGAGCGCCGCCGCCACATCGGCGGCGGTTCGGATCCCGCCGCCCACGGTGAGGGGCACGAACAGTCGCTCGGCGGTAGCCCGGACGGTGTCGAGCAGAGTGGCCCGCTCCTCGTTCGAGGCGCTGATGTCGAGGAAGACGATCTCATCGGCCCCCTCCCGTTCGTAGTGCGACGCCATTGCCACGGGATCACCGAGGTCGCGAAGGCCCTGAAAGTTCACGCCCTTGACCACACGCCCGCCGCGAACATCAAGGCAGACGATCAACCGGCTGGCCATCATTGGGCGATCCGCACATTCCCTTTGGTCGACGCAATCGCGGCGGCCGGAACGATGGCCTCGGCCAGAGCCATACCCAAGGCCTTGAAGCCGGCCTCGACGATGTGATGTCGATCCTTGCCCCGGCGCTTGATGAGGTGCAAGGTCGAATGGGAGTGGTCGGCAAACGACCGCATCCAATGGTCGTAGAGCCCGCTCGGCAACGGGCCGCGATAGTACGGCCGGCCGCCCAAATCGAAGGCACACTCAACCACCGCATCGTCCATCGGGATAACCGCGTGGCCATAGCGGCGGATCGGCGGGGGGAATTCCTGGCGGGTCAAGAGGCCGACCACGATCGCGACGTCCTCGACGATGTGGTGCCGAAGATCACCGGTGGCGTCGATCACGAGCCCGACTCCAGCGTATCGAGCCAGCACAGACATCATGTGATCGAGGAACGGCACCGTGGTGGCAATGGCGACCGGGCCACTCCGGGTCAGTGACCCCCGGATCGTCGTTTCCTTCGTCTCTCGGGTCAACTCGCTCATGTTCCAAACTCCGCTGCGACCGCCTCGCGATCGAGGCCGCCGGTATAAAACGCCATGCCGACCACTGCCCGGGCGGCGCCCGCCGCCCGAAGCGCCCTGAGATCATCGAGATCCCGAATCCCGCCCGAGGCCTGGATCGGGTGCCGGCTGTGCTTTACAGCCCACTCGACCAATTCTAGGTCAGCTCCACCGAGCGATCCTTCAACGTGCACCGCGGTGATCAATACTCCGGCCAGCTCCAGTGGTTCGAGCGTAGCCAACACCTGGTCGATGGTGCGCCCAGTACCGGTCGTCCATCCCCGAGCGACCACGTTCCGGCCTCGGACGTCCGCTGCCACGACGAGCCGGCCCGGGTACTCGTCAGTGAGCGTCGCAAGCCAGGCCGAATCTTCGAGCGCCCGAGTCCCAACGACGACTCGATCGACGCCCGCGCCGATCAAGGCCGCGACCCGTTCAGCCGAACGGACGCCGCCACCGACTTGGACGCCACCGCCTAACCGGGAGATCACGGCAGCCACCACGGCGTTGTTGTCGCCCCGGCCGGTGGCGGCATCGAGATCGACGACATGGATGTCGGAGAACCCAGCCGAACGCCACCCCTGGGCAACGAGGTCCGGGTTCGGAAGCCGGACCCGCTCCACCAGATAGTCCCCGCCCACCAGCTGGACACAGGCGCCATCCCGGATATCCACCGCGGGCATCACGATCACCGGCGACTGGCCTCGAGGAACTCTTGGATCATTGCCACGCCGGGTGCTGAGCTCTTCTCCGGGTGAAACTGCACTCCTAACGTCCGTCCGACCCGTACGGCCGCCGGAAATCGGTCGTTTTCGTACCGGCTCCACGCTACCACCGTTGCCGGCTGATCCGGCCGGCCGACAAAACTGTTGGCGTAGTACGCCATCTTGAGGCCCGACTTGGCCAGCACCGGGTCGACGACATCCTCGATGTCATTCCAGCCAATCTGCGGTAGCCGGTCGGCTGTGATCCGGGTGACCTGGCCGGCCAGGAGGCCGAGCCCTTGTCCTCCGCCTTCCTCGGACCCATCGAACAGCAACTGATGGCCAAGACAAATTCCGAGACAGGGCATCCCGTCGAGCAAGGCCCGCCGGATCGCATCCCGCCCCTCCGCCAACCGGGCGGCGGCCGGTTCGAAGGCGCCAACCCCGGGAAGAATCAGCACCTCGGCCCCCGCGGCCGCCACTGGATCGGTTTCAATGACCGGCTCGACGCCGCTCACCGCGATAGCCTTGACCAGGGAGTGAAGATTCCCCGCCCCGTAGTCGAAGACCACCACCCTCATCGGGGCCATTCGCTTAGGCCCAGCACCAGCCGGTCCATCAGCGGCTCGGGCCCGATCGTGATCCGGAGGACTTCGCCGACCACCGGTGCGGCCGACATGGCCCGGACGGCCACACCCCGGGCCGCCAAAAAGGCCCCGGCCTCTGCTGCGTTAGGCACCGTCACGGTCAGAAAGTTGGCCACCGAACCCGACACCTCGAACCCGAGTTCCCGAATCCGGGCCGCGGTGGCCTGTCGGATCGACCGAGTCCGGTCGACCACGTCCGCGAGCCACGCCTGGTCGTTTCGCACCGCCGCGGCCGCCGCTTGTTCGGCCACGGCATTGACCTTATAGGGGCCTCGGGCCTTTTCGACCTCGGTGACGAGAGCCGAGCTGCCAACACCGTAGCCGATCCTGAGGCCGGCCAGCCCCCACGCTTTGGAGAAGGTCCGCGTCACCAGCACGTGGTCGCGCTTGACCGCCTCCTCCGCCCAACTGGTGCCGAGATACTCGGTGTACGCTTCATCGAGGATCACGAACCCGGGCGCGCGATCGATCAGCAACCGGATCCGGCCCACCCCGGCGGCCACTCCGCTCGGATTGTTGGGAGTCGCGACGTAGATGAGCGGAGCCCGGGTGCCCAGCAGCCCCTCGACGTCCGGCTGTCCGTCCAGCCGGGTCGGGACCGGTACCACATCGAGCGAGTTGGCCCGGGCAAAATGCGGAGCCATCACGAACGTGGGCGCGGAATAGGCCACAACCGACCCAGGCTTGCCTAACGCTCTCATCGCGGAATCAATGATGTCATTGGAACCGCACCCGCCGACAATCTGAGCTCGGTCGACATTGAGCCATGACCCCAACGCCGCCCGGAACCCCTCATTGCCGGGGGTTGGATACCGCGCCGGATCACCACCCGACCACCCGGCCAACGAGGCGAGCGCCGAGGGCGCCGATCCAAACAGGTTGGTGTTATCCGAGAGATCGCACTCGGCATGCCGATCGTCGTGACGATAGACGGTAAGGTGCTCATAGCCGGCTCGACTCATTGGATCTCCCATTGTTCGGCCGCGGCAGCGTGCCCCGGAAGCCCTTCAGCCCGGGCCAGCACCGCGGTGTCGCCCGCCAACCGCCCCGCCGCGGCCGGCGAAACAGTCTGGTACGTCGTCCACCGAAAGAAATCGAGCGCTCCCAACCCGGAATATCCGCGAGCGAGGCCCCCCGTGGGAAGGACATGGTTCGCCCCAGTCAGATAGTCGCCAAACACCACCGAACTGCTCGGCCCCACAAACACCGCCCCGGCCGTCCGAAATCGATCGACCTCCGCTGCCGCCCCCTCGAACGCCAACAGCAGGTGCTCCGCCCCAAACTCGTTCGCGAATCGAGCCGCCTCCTCTAGGTCCGAAACCGTAACCAGCGCCCCTCGAGCCCCCAACGCCAGCCGGACCACATCCTCCCGCCCCGCCCCCCGAATCCTTCGCTCGAGCGCCGCGGCAACCCCGCCGAGCGCCGAGTGCCGAATCCCGAGTGCCGAGCAACTCGCGTCAGGGTCATGCTCGGCCTGGGCAATCATTTCCGCCGCCACCAGGTCGGGATCGGTCGAGTCGTCGGCGATGATTAGAATTTCGCTCGGCCCCGCCGGGCCGTCGATGCCGACCCAATCAGACACTTGGAGCTTGGCCTCCATCACGTACGCATTCCCAGGTCCGACGATCCGGTCGACCGACGGGACGGTCTCGGTGCCGTACGCCATCGCGCCGATGGCTTGGGCCCCGCCGATCGCGAAGACCCGGTCTGCTCCGGCCATCGCAGCCGCGGCAAGGATGGCTTGGGCCGGAACCCCGTTAGGCCCCGGCGGCGAACACACCACGACTTCTTTGACGCCGGCCACTTTAGCCGGCACGACCCCCATTAACACCGAGGACGGATAGGCGGCCAGGCCGCCGGGAACGTAGACCCCGACCCGGTTGAGCGGATAGGGTCGCCGTTCAATCCGAACCCCCGGTTCGGGCTCCACGATCGTCGCCAATGGCCGCCCGGCTCGATGGACCTGCTCGATATTCCGGGCGGCTCGTTCGAGCGCCGACCGCACCGCCGGATCGAGGCCGTCTCGGGCCTCGGCCCACAACGCCTTGGGGACTTCGAGCCGGGCCGGCGTCACCCGGTCGAACTGAGCGGTGAACTCGAGCACCGCCCCGTCGCGACGCAGGCGGACGGCGTCCAGCACCGCCGCGACCGCGCTCCGCACCCCCCGGTCGCCCACCCCTCGTCGGCCGAGCAGGGCCTGGCGATCCTCCGCTGTCAGCGAGGCCAGCGGCCCCTGGAACCGCACCACGGATTGGGTCATGGCACCAACCGCTCGATCCGGGTGACGAGGATGCCGGTGGCGCCTAACGACCTCAGATCGGCGATCGTCCGGTCGACACTGGCCGCCGCTACGACTGCATGGACCGCCACGTGGCCGCCTT
>JAYVJS010000334.1:0-3311 GCA_043769075.1 Gemmatimonadota bacterium
ACCCAACGGCCGTCCTGTCCGTGCATCCAACTCAGCTTTACGAAGTCGCGATCATGCTGGGCGTCTTCATGGTGCTCTGGCGCTGGCGGCTCGGCAATCGTCCGCTCGGCTGGCTGTTCGGCGCCTACTTGATGTTCGCGGGAATGGAACGCTTCCTGGTGGAGTTTCTCCGCGCCAAGGACGACCGCGTGCTCGGCATCTTCACGATCGCCCAGGCGACTAGTGTGCTGGTGATGGCTACCGGACTCGCTGTCGTGAGCCGTCTCGCGAACGCGGCCGACCCGGCGCCGGGGGCGTATCTGACGAAATCGTAGCCGGCCGGGCTTCCCGACGGGGGGCAATCAGAAAGGTCCAGACCAGGGCCACCGAGGCGAGTCCGACCAGGGTCAGCTGGGCCATCAATGACTCGACGGTGGGGTAGATCCCAAACGTCGGAGCCCGAAACATTCCGGCAACCGGCGTTAGGCTCACGAAACCACCTTCCTGGAGCTCGGCCACCGCGGTACCGGCGAAGATGAACGCCATGGCGTACAGAAGGGCGCTGGTGGTCCCAAAGAACGGCTTCAACGGGAGCCGAACACCAAACCGGTTGATCGCGATATAGATTATCCCCAGCAGGGCGGCCGCCACCAGGAAACCGCTGACGATTGGCGCCGCTGTTTCGGTGGTACGGCCCGACAAGGCGAGCGCTTTGTAGAACAACACCGTCTCAAACCCCTCACGATAGACGGCGAGGAATGCCACCGAGGCCAACGCGAACATCGATCGCTTGGTCAGTGCCGCCGACATCTTGCTCCTCACGAACTGATTCCATTTGGCAACTTCCATCTTCGACAGCAGCCAATAGCTGACCGAGAACAGCATCGCCGTCGCCACCACCAGGGTAAAGCCTTCGAGCGCCTCCTGATGAGCCGGCTTGAGCCGGAACAGCGTCTCGATCGCGATGGCCGTCACCACACTTAGTCCAAGGGCGGCCACCACGCCGAGGTGAATGTCCCGCCGCCGTTCAGCGGCGCCGACTTTGGCCAAGAAAGCCATCAAAGCCCCGATGACCAAGATCGCCTCCAAGCCCTCTCGGATCAGGATCAGAAACGACTGAAGAAACAGGGAGACCGGCGTCAGCGACGTCCCCAGGGTCCGTTCCGCCCGATCGAGGACCCGAGTCAGTTCTTCACGAGTCGCCGCCAGATCGGTGGGGTCGGCCGGGTCACGGGCGGCGGCAAACGCCCGTTCGGCCCGGACCACAAGGTCGGCATCCTTGAGCCGAAGCTCGCGTTCCACCGCTTCGAAGGCCATGTAGGCACCGATCGCCGCACTCCGAGAGGCCTCCAACCGGCCATCGTGTGCCAATCCAAACGCCGTGTCCAGTCGGGCCCGCACGCTCGCGAAGACCGACCCGAAGTTTCGGATTCGGGTTCCATCGGCCGCCGCCCGAACGGCGGCGATCCGAGCCAACGACGAGCTGCCTAACGAATCCTCTAGCATCGCGTCGCTCAGCCCCGCCGTCGTCGAGAAGGCGGCGAGGTTCGGAGGCACCGCCCCCTGGGCTTCCGGGAGCCTCAGCGTGCTCGCGTACAACGCGACGGCCCATCGGTCGGAAGCCGCCAATGAGGTTTCAAAGCCGGCCATGGCCGTTCCCGCGACGCCGACGGTGACCCGCCGGTAGAAGTCGAGCGGGCTCGTCTCCCGGAATAACGCCCCGCTGGCAAGCCGACTGGGCGCAGGCGTGAGCCCAGCCGAGGCAGGACCGTCTCCGTGTCCGGCGGCCCCATGACAGAGGGCGCATTGCGCGACATAAATCGCCCGACCGCGGGCGAGCGAAGGCGTTTGGGCGGGGATTTCGTCGAGCGTCACGTGCATGTCGTGGGCCAGTCGTTCCACCAGCCGGTCCACGCCCGCCAGAATCGAATCGGGGGCGTCGATCCGCTCAACCTGGCCGATCAAAGAATCAAGAGCCGCGACGGCGCCGGGAGCCCGGCCGGCCGGCAACTGCATGGCGGCCTTTTTCGCTTCCGCCAAGAACAGCTTCGCCTCGTCAACCTCGGCGGCTAACAGGACCTTTCCGCCCCGAACCCCGAGCCCGTACTCTTCGGCCGCCAAGCGCGCCGTGGTGGCAACCCGGCGAAGGACTTTCGCGGAATCGGAAGGCGCCGACTGCGACTCAACCGCCGTCGGTACCGTCCCGTTTACAAGCAAACTGATGAGAATGAGTCTCAAGTAATTCTGAATCATCGGCTCTAAGCTAGAGCGCGGGGCGTGGAATTGGAAGACTCAGGCCTCCAACAGCGCCGTCGCTACCGCCGAAAGGTCCGAATGGGTCAATGACACGTGAACCTTCGCCCCGGCGAGACCCGCCACTACCTGCGCGGCGAGTCCATGGAGCCGGATCGTTGGGCGGCCATACTCACCCCGGACGACCTCGATTTCCTGCCAGCCGATTCCCCGCGATTTCGGCAGCGACTGGAGCGCCTTGTACACCGCTTCCTTGGCGGCCAACCGAACCGCAAGATGGCGGGGTGGATGGGGCATGCTCGTCACGTAGGCCACCTCGTCTGCCGTCAGCAGCCGTTCAATAACCCGACGTCGATGGGCTTCGAGCATAGCCTCGGCCCTGGCAATGTCCACCACGTCAACACCGAGTCCAATCACGGCCACGGCAGACTCCAGAACCAGTCGTTGAAGCCGTCGAGCCAGCTCGGCCGAGGCAGATATCCCCCAAGCACGAGGCCGAGCCAGGTCGTCAGGGTCAAGCCGGCGCCAAGAGCCAGATACCAAGGAGCCGGCGACGGCCGCCACCCCTCGACCCGAAGAATCAGCGGTCGGGCTTCCGCCAGTTCGACGCGGACGACCGCTTCGAGGTCTTCCCACGAGTCTTCGAGGGCCACCGCCGCCTGGCGAACCGAATCCCACCACCCCGGCCCGCTGGGGAATCCCTTGGCGACTCGCGTTTCAAGTGGAATCCCAGCGGCGTCCAACTTGGCCAGAAGAATGGCCCGAGCCTCGATCGAAGGAACCAACGGACTCAGCTTGCGCGCCGGATATCGAGAATGTTTCCCGGCCGCGACGAGCCGGCTCTGAATCGTATCGCTGGTTTGCAGAGCGGCTTGTCGGGCGGCCCGTTTCCACAAGTCGAGCCAGGCCCCCTTGTCGAGGGCGGCCCGAGCGCCGCCCTGATCGCCGGTGAGCAGAAATCCGCGAGCCGACTGGGTCCGCTCAAACAGGTCGGATACCATCATGAGACGGATGGCGTCGAGGCCAACCGCCGGATCTTCGAACTCCCGAACCGCGTCGGCCAGTCGACCGAGGTAGGG
>JAYVJS010000335.1:0-8910 GCA_043769075.1 Gemmatimonadota bacterium
GCCAACCACAACCTCCGGCGCGATGGCGACGATCAGTCCCCCTCGCCGAAACTCCCCCGGTTGAGGAACGGTGTCGACCAACGCCACGGGTCGCAGCCACGGACTGATCATGAGATCCGACGCCGCCGGCGGTTCCCGATACCCCTCGATCCGGGCCCCCGAATCAAGCTGCCGGCCGGAAACCGAGTCGACCACCGTAGCCTCGAGCCGATAACTGCCGGCCCCGAGGCTGAAGCGTATCAAGTCAAGACGATCGGCCTCCCCCATGGGGGACGGGACGGCGGTCCGCCGTTGCCACGATTGCTGATAGAGTGCGGCACCGGCGGAATCCAGAATTCGAACCGAGAGAGAGAGACTGACCTCGCCCGCCGAACCGGCCGTGGGTAAGTCGGCGGGAATCCGAAGGAAGGCGGTCACGTGAGTCTGCCCCGGCGACTGACCGGGATCAGCCCGGTAGGACCTGACCGCGCGAACTAGGAACCCAGTGTCGGCGGATCCGGACCCCACAATGAGACCAAGCCAAACTGCGAGCATTTCTCCCTCGGTGAAACGCGGGCCGACCGATGCTACGGCAGGATCAAACGCTGCTGGAGCTCTCCTGGGGTCACCACCGGCCCCGCCGGGGACCAATACACATTGCACTCGCTCCGAACCCCAAAACGTCCCGGGAGATAGACGCCCGGCTCGACCGAAAATCCGACCCCCGGCACAATCAACCGGTCATCCCGAGTTTCATAGTCATCGCAGTGAGGACCGGAGCCATGGAGATCGCGATCAATCGAGTGCCCGGTCCGATGAACGAAGAACTCACCGTAACCAGCGCCCTCAATGACATCCCGGGCCGCCCGATCGACTTCGAATCCCCTAATGAGACGTTTCTCCCGCGCCGCTCGCCACACCAAGGCGAGCGCGGCATCCCGGGCGTCTCGAACGGTCGCCCAAACTCGTTCGACTTCCTCCGAAGGATGACGACCGCTGAACCCCATCCACGTCTGATCGGCGAAGACCGTCTCCAGCGTCTTGCCGCCGAACAGGTCAATCAAAACCACCTCGTCCTTCGCCAGCGTTCGATCGCTTCCCGCCACCGGCGCATAATGCGGATTGGCCGCGTTCGGCCCAAATCCAATAATCGGCCAATGGCCGGGGTCGACCCGGACCCCGCCGGCCTCACACAAATCGATCACTCGCCGCTGGACGGCCGACTCGGTGACCGATTTTCCGCCTTCGGTGACGGTCTCGGCCATCACTTGATTGGCAACCCGGGCCAGCACTTCCGACGCCTCGATGTGATCGCGAGCCTCCGATGCCGACCACCGAGCCGTAAACTGGGTCACCAGGGGTCCACTCGACACCACCCGCCCCCCCAGGCTCTGGATCATCTCGACGACGCCAAACGGTACCCGATCGAGATACGGCACCGTATCGCAGCTTGAGATTTCCATCGCGATGGTCTTGCCGCCGATCAGCTCCCGAAGAGCCGCCTCCAACTCCTGCCACCGCGCATATGGCACCACCCGCCCGGGAAACTCCTCGAACTGCTGCAGTTCGATCTTGTGCCCCACCGCGATCGGCGGACCATCCTTCGGGAGATACACGAACAGGCGACGGGTACCCGGTTTCGCGCCGAGCATCCGAAGGGCAATCGGATTAGTGCCCCGAAAATCGAACAACAACCATCCCTCGGCTCCCGCCGCGGTCAATCCGTCCTGAAGGGCAATTCGGTCTAATCCGGCGAGGTGTTTCATCCGGCCTCCTGCCAACGTTGATCTGGTTCCGCCGTTCTCCATCGGCAGGTGTCGTCCCCTCGGGACCGGCACCGCTCGTGCGCGATCGCGCCCTCGAAGCCACTGGTCACCCGGAGCAACTCGGCGATCAGCGTACTGTAGAAATAACACCCCGAGCCTTCGAAACCGGCCCGGGTGGCCAATGAATGGTCCAGCCGAAGCGACAACCCTGACGGCTCACGGACCAGGTCGAGTCCAAACACATTGTGGATCGCACGACTGGCGGCCCGCTCTCCGGCCCGCTGCCGGACCGAACGAGGAAACACCCGCCAGCCCAAGGACGGGCTCCCGCCTCGAGTCTTCGCCGCATACCGGGCCGCCCGTCGACCGGCGTCCGAAAAGGCCAAGGTGGCATCGGCCCGCCGACCCACCAACCGGAACACCTGGACGGCCTCCTCATCGCTCACCGGAGCGCGGCGATCAGCCAGCTCGCGATAGCGTTCGATTTGAGCCGCAACGGTTGAAGTCAGGCCAAGACGCTTGGCGAACGTTTCCTGAGCGAATTCGGCCGGAAGGCCGTCGTTCAGGGGCGTATCCAGGTTTCGGATCGCTTCGAGGAGCGTGAGCGGAACGATCGCGTGGACCGTTGTCGGAGTATTCACGGCTTGTTGGGGCGGATCATGCTGGACGGGCAACTTAAGGTCGAAAGTGCGCCATACCAAGGGGAGTTTAGATTCGCAGGGTGACGATAGGTATTGCCGTACTAGTTTCGACCGGCATGACGCTGGTCCCCTGGCTGGCCCGAAGGCTCTCCGGGTCGGGGGCCGTTGCGGCGTGGTTGATTGGGTTTCTCGTCCTTTGGGCCACTAGTTGGGCCGGCTTTTGGGTTCTCGGCGGATTTGCCTCGGCCCTTGCGGTTCGAAGCTCGGCCCAGGCCGGAGAGCAAAGTGATACTGGAGGTCGTTCGGGCCGCCAAGTTTTGGCCAATGGCGGGGTGGCGGCCCTGGGCAGTCTCGGCGAGTTCTGGTCTCCCGGGCTCGGGATCTGGCTGTTGACCATCGTGCTCGCGGCGGCCGGAGCCGATACCTGGGCCACTACGTTCGGGA
Organism: Gemmatimonadota bacterium; assembly: GCA_043769075.1. Lineage (GTDB taxonomy): Bacteria > Gemmatimonadota > Gemmatimonadetes > Gemmatimonadales > GWC2-71-9 > SHZU01. Next base: position 2,831 of record JAYVJS010000335.1, read on the forward strand.
TGCGGAGTCGGCGACCACCACGAGACATCTTGCGAGGCCAGGTGGTCGAGCCCGGCATCAGTGGAGGCGTGACGTGGCTTGGAACCATCGGGGGAGTACTCGGGGCCTCGTGCATCGGTACCATCGGGGGCTTGGTCAGCCACAGTCTGGCGCTGGCAGTCGTGGCGACCGGGGTCGGGATCTTCGGCATGGTGATCGACTCGATTCTGGGGTCGGCCTGGCAAGGTCGGTTCCGGTGTCCGGCATGTAACCAACCTACCGAACGCCCAGTCCACGACTGTGGCCTGGCTACTGAACTCGTAGCCGGCCAGGCCTGGCTCGACAATGATCGAGTGAACGCGACCGTGACGGTCTTTGCCTTCGCGGCCGGATTGGTGCTGTGGCCGACGTCTTGATCGTCGGCCTGGGACCCGCGGGTGCGGCTGCCGCCATCCGCCTGGCCCGAGCGGGGCTCGATGTTGTGGCGATCGACCGGGCCGCGTTCCCTCGCGACAAGATCTGCTCGGAGTTCATGAGCCCGGAGGCGGTTCGGCAACTCGATGCCATCGGCGTGCTCCCAGAGGTGCTTCGACATGCGGTACCGCTCCACGGCACCCGGGTGTTCGGCCCCCGAGGCTCAGCGCTCACCGGATTGTTCGCGAACGCGGTTGCCTTGCCCCCGGGCACCAGCGGGATCTCCCTGCCGCGCCGGATCCTCGACGCCATCCTGGTCGACGCCGCGCGCCGGGCCGGAGCGCGGATCCTTGAACGGACCAAGTTGACCGATCTGACTCGGCACGGTGCCCAGGTGACCGGGGGAATCGTGTCGCAGACCGATCGGATCAGCCAGATCCCCGCCCGCCTCGTCATCGGCGCCGACGGACTGCACTCAATCACCGCTCGGCTCATCGGCGGCCGCCGATTCGAGCCGGTTCGCCGGTATGGGTTCGTGGCCCATCTGGCCGGCGTTCCGGATCTGTCGCTGACGGAAATGCACGTCGCACCGGGATGCTACGTCGGTCTCAATCGGATCGGCCCGGACCTGACCAATGTCGCGGTCATCGCGTCGCACCGGACCATTGGAGCGGCGCCCCGCCGGCCGGAGGATTTCTTCTTCGAGACCATCGATCGGTTCGAACGGCTGACCAACCGGATCCGGCCCGAGTCGGTGGTGCGGAAAATCCTAACGACTGGACCGTTCGCGGTGCGATCCCGCCGGGTCACCACCGACGGGGCCATGCTCCTCGGCGACGCGGCTGACTTCTTCGACCCCTTTACCGGGGAAGGCATCTGCACCGCCCTCCGGTGCGCCGCCTTCGTCGAGCCGGTGGTTCTCGAGGCGCTGGGGGCGACTGAATTCCCAACGGCCCGGTGTCTTGCCGGATACCTGAAGGCCCGCCGCCGAGCTTTCAGCGGTAAGTGGGTCGTCGAGCGGATGATCGGCTATGGGATGCTGGCTCCCGCGCTGTTCGATCGGGCCGTGGGTCGCCTGGAGCGCCGCGGCATGGCCCACACCCTGGTCGGCGTCACCGGGGATATCCTCCCCGCTCGGGCGGTGCTCAACCCCAGGTTCCTTTCGGCGATGGTGCTCTAATGGCGGATCAAACCGTCGGACCGGCGGAGTTCCGAGAACTGTGCGGCCGCTTCGCGACCGGCGTCACGATCGTCACCGCCATCGAGCCCGACGGCAGTCCGGCGGGGATGACCGCCAACAGCTTTGCCTCCCTCTCGCTGGCGCCCCCGCTGATCTCGATCAACGTCGACCACACCGCCGACTTCCATCGAACCATTGTGGTCGCGCCGGCCTTTGTCGTGAACATGCTGGCCCATGACCAGGAGGCCCTTTCGCGCCGGTTCGCCGGCGGCGCCCCGAGCCCGGATCGATTTGCGGGTATCGGCTATCGACGAACCGAGCGGGGCGGCGCCGTGCTGAGCGGCGGCATTGGGTTCATTGAATGCGAAGTGTTCAAAACGATGGCGGCCGGCGATCACACCCTGGTGATCGGCCGCGTGGTCGGAGGCGAGACCCACGACGGGCGGCCGTTGGTCTACTTTCGGGGCGGCTACCACTCTCTCTCGTGACCCAACCACCCTCGCTCGGCTCTCCAAACGGCATTGAACTCCTTGATGATCGGAGAGCCGACGCTGTTGCGGTCAGAGAATCGCTCCACCATCTCGCGCGCTCCAATCGGTGGTTCGGGGGCGTCGCGGCCGCCAAAGTCGGAGTCGCCCGGGTCCTCGGGAACCGGCGACCAGTCGCCCTCAAGCTTCTGGACATCGGCACCGGACAAGGCGACATCCCCCGGGCCCTGTCCGGCTGGCTCGGCCGCCGCGATATCGGGTTGGACAGCGTCGGGATCGACTGGCATCGGGCGGCGGCACCCCTCGCCCGGGCAAACGGCGTCCTGGTCACCGTCGCCGACGCCTTTGAGCTCCCGTTTGCCGACCGGGCATTTGATCTCGTCATGATGAGCCAAGTCGCCCATCACTTCTCGGCTGAGGGTATCATTCGGCTCTGTCGGGAGGCCAGCCGTACCGCCCGGCTCGGGGTCGTGATCGCGGACCTGCGCCAAACCGTTTGGGCGGCCGCTGCCTTCGGCTTGGGCAGCCTGGTGCTCGGATTCGATCGGCACACTCGAGCCGACGGGGTCACCTCGCTCCACCGGGGGTTCCGCCCGGAGGCCCTCGCCGAAATCATTGAAGCGGCAGGGTTCCGGGCGGTCGTCACGGCCGGCATCGGCTCCCGAGTGATTGCGACCTGGAGTACCGAGTCATGATGCGAGTCGTTGACGTCATCGATATCGAGGCGCCAATCGACCGGGTCTTCGACGCCGCCGCGGACGTTGAACGGTGGCCCGTCATCTTGCCCCACTATCGCTCCGTGACGATCAAGGAGCGGCGGCCGGATGGCACCATCATTGTCGCGATGTCGGCGAACCGGCCCTTCGGACCGGTTCAGTGGCCCACCTGGTGGACCTCCGAGATGTGGATCGACCGGCCCCGATTCGAAATCCGATACCGCCACATTCGGGGGATCACGACCGGAATGGATGTCGTTTGGCGTCTCACCGAGAATGGAAAGCAGACCCACGTGGATTTGATCCATGACTGGAATGGCCCGGCATGGCCACTGATCCGCAAGCCGGCGGCACAGTGGGTCATCCTGCCGATTTTCGTCCATGGGATCGCCGCTCGGACCCTGGCCGGGATCCAAGCGAGCTTGCGAGCCGGATGACGGGCCGTCGGGTCGTAATTTCGGGGATCGGCGCGGTCACTCCGATCGGCGTCGGGGTCGAGGGGCTTTGGCAGGGCCTCCGGGCCGAGCGATCGGCGGTTCGAGTCGTCACCCGATTTGATCCCACGCCCTTCAAGAGCCACCTCGCCGCCCAAGTGGACGACTTCGACCCGGTCGAGTACCTTGGCGCTCGGCGCTCGAAACGAATGGATCGCTGCTCCCAATTGGCACTCGCGGCCGCCAAGATGGCCCTCGAAGACAGCGCCATTCGCCTCGAGGCGGAAGACCGGAATCGGATTGGCGCGATGATGGGAACGGCGTTAGGCGGCGTTGCGCTCGCCGAAGCCCAGCACGAGCGCTACCTGACCGGCGGCGTTCGGGCGGTCGACCCTGGGGTGGCACTGACCGTGTTCGCCGGCGCTTCGAGTTGCAACCTGGCCATCGACTTCGGACTCAACGGGCCCAACATCACCAACGGGATGAGCTGTGCCTCAGGCACCATTGCCATCGGCGAAGCGTTCCGGACCATCCAACGCAACGAGGCCGACTTGATCTTTGCGGGTGGCTCGGAAGCGCCCTTGGCCCCCCTGACATTTGGTGCGTTCTCAATCATTCGCGCCATGTCGACCCGGAATGACGACCCGGCCACGGCCAGCCGGCCGTTTGATCTCGGCCGCGATGGCTTTGTGATGTCCGAAGGAGCCGCGGTCTTAGTCGTGGAAGAGCGGGAGCGGGCCTTGGCTCGAGGCGCCCCGATCTACGCCGAAATTGTCGGATTCGGCTTCACGAATGACGCCCACCATATGGCGGCACCCCTGCCCGACGGCAGTCAGGCCGCCCGGGCGATGGCCATGGCACTCCGGATGGCCAACATCGAGCCATCCGACATCGGCTATCTCAACGCTCACGCCTCGTCGACGACCCTCAACGACCCGACGGAAACCTTGGCCATCAAGACCGTCTTCGGCCCGGCCGCGGCCAAGATTCCGATCAGCGGCACCAAGGGGTACTACGGCCACGCGTTAGGTGCGAGTGGGGCCTTCGAAGCGGCGATTTGCTGCTTGGCGACCCGCCGCAAGTGGATCCCGCCCACCGTCAACCTCACGGTCCCCGACCCGGCTTGCGATCTCGACTACACCCCGGGCAGCGGCCGGGAGGCCGACCCGGAATTCATCATGAGCAACTCATTTGGATTTGGCGGGATCAATGCGACGCTGGTGTTCCAGCGAACCTGACCTGGCTGCCCGGTTTACTTCCCGGCCCGATACCGGCGCCACAGGCTCAGCGCATAACCGATCAGGATGACGGCTGCCACCGAATACGCCGCGACCAAATAGCCGCCATTGTCGGGGGCATTCATGAGGGCGCCGCTCCGGCCCGGCGCCCGAGGCCGTACCGGGTCGTCACGAACCCGACATAGAGGGTGAAGTACGCCACCATCGAGCCGATGAAGGTCCGCAGCATCTCCCACGGGAGCGAGGGAGCGCTCGGCTTGAAGACGACGGGCTGGGGGTGGATGGTTCGAAACAAGTAGACGCTCAGGTGCACGAACGGCACCAGCACGAGGGCCATGATCCCAACCACCGCGCTGAACCGGGCCCGATCTTCGGGATCCTCGATAGCCGTCCGCATGGTCCGGTATCCCACGAACAGGAGGACCAGCAGGAGGGTCAACGTCAGCCGGGGCTCCCATTGCCACCAGGTTCCCCACACCGGCCGGGCCCAGAGAGGTCCGGTGGTCAGCATCACGGCCCCAAAGGCCAAACCAACCTCAGCCGAAGCTTCGGCGAAGGCATCAAGCCGGAGATCCCGTAAGAACAAATACCCGACGCTCGCGATCCCGACGATCGCGAACGCCATCAGCGACATCGTCGCGGCCGGGGCGTGGACATAGAGGATCTTTTGGGCTGGGCCTTGCCACCGCTCGGTCGGGGTCCGAAGCAACGCCTGGACGAACACTCCGCCGAGGCCAACCAGTGCCACCGCGGTGATCCAGAGCCCGCGCCGAATCAGGGTGTCATGTTGGGAAGAAGTCGTCATTCGTCCATGGTCGCCGGAAATAGGAGCCAACCCAGGGTAATGAACACCACGTCATAAACGGCCAAAAACCGAATCCACCCCACAATCTCTCCCACTGGGCGACCTCCAAGCAAGCGGGTCGTTGCCTGAACTCCCACCAGAACCGGGGGGACCAAAAAGGCCAACAGCAGGACCGGCAACATCAACTCGGCAAACCGGGTCCGGACTGTCATCGCGGCCAAGACGGTCCCGATCGCGACATAGCCGGACGCCGCGAGCACCAGAAGCAGCGCCACCCAGCCCAATCCGGCACTCGGCGTCACATTGAAGAACAGGACAAACAGCGGCAACAACACCAGGTTGACCGTCAAGACAAAGGCGAGGTTGGCCAAGTACTTCCCGAAATAGATCGCGCTTCGGCTGATCGGCGCCAGCAGCAGCCCATCCATGGCCCCCCGTTCCTGCTCCATCACAAACGACCGATTCAGGGCCACAACGCCGGCGAACGCCGAGGTCACCCAGAGGACGCTCGGAGCCAGAACTTGGAGGCTCACCTCACCAGGGTCCCGGGCAAAGTTGAAGATGACCAACACCAGCACCGCGAACGTCACCGCGCTGGTGAGTGCCGCCCGGCTGGCCAACTCAACCCGGAGATCTTTGGCGGCGATCGCCAGGGCCCCGCGGAAGGCGGTCATCGCGTCGCCTCCGCGTACCGATGGCGAAACTCGGCGAGCGGTGCGGCGGTGGTCGTCGAGAATTGGATCGTCCCGCGATCAACCACATGGACCTGACCGGAAAGCCGCCACAAGTCCCCAAGGTCGTGAGTTACCAGCAGCACCCCGACCTC
>JAYVJS010000336.1:0-2991 GCA_043769075.1 Gemmatimonadota bacterium
TTCGGTGTGGACGGCCACCGCAAACGCCAGCCGCATCATCATCCCGGTGCTATAGGTCCGAACCGGAGCGTCAATGACCTCGGCCAACTCGGCAAAGTCGATGATCGGACCCATTTGCAAAACCGCCTCGCGCCGGGTCAGCCCCGCCACGACGGCCGACAACAACGCGTTTTCCCGACCGGTCAGATCGCCGACGAACCCGCCGCCCAACTCGAACAAACCGCTAATTCGCCCCCGGACCTCGAGCCGGCCCGCCGTCGGCCGCCCAATGCCACCGAGCAGGCGCAGCAAGGTCGACTTCCCGGCGCCATTGGCGCCGATGACCCCAAGCATGGCTCCGGCCTCTACGGTGAAGCTGACGTCCCGAAGGGCCCAAAACCGTTCGGTCCGGAACGCCGATCCCGGCCGGCTCAGCAACTCGCGCCAGGTCCGGGCGGGCGACGATCGGCGGACGTACTCCTTCCCCAGGCCAATCGCTTCAACCAATGGTCGAGCACTCACAGATCGTCCACGAACCGGTGGCTTTGGGCGACGAACAGGTGCCGGCCGAACAGGAGCAACCCGGCTCCCACCAAACCGATCGTCAGCAGGGTGTTCGGATTCGGCCACCGGTTGTTGAGCAGGACCTCGCGCCACGCTTCCAGCAAACCGACCAGCGGATTGAGCTGGAACCAAGGTTTGAGCTTCGGCGGCACCGCGTCCATGCTGTAGAACACCGGAGTCAAGAACATCATCATCTGAAGCGCCACGAAGACGACGTGCTGGGTATCGCGCAGGCTGACATTGAGGGCCGCCAACGGATAGGCCAACCCGACGGACAGCAGGAATTGAACCCCGGCGATCAGCGGCAAGGCCAGCCAGGCCGAACCCGGTTGGATCCCCTTGAACCACATGAACGCGAACAGGATTGGAAGGGCGACGAGAAAATGAACGAACCGGACGCCGACGGTGACAATCGGCAACAGGGCCACCGGAAAGCCGGGCTGGCGAACCAGCGCCGAATTGCCGGTGATGAGGCCGGTGCTTTGGGTCAGGGCACTCTGAAACCATCCCCAGACGAGGACCCCACAAAACGCGAAGGAAGCGTAGTTCTCAACTTCGACCGAGAGGACCCGCCGAAAGACCAGGGAGAAAACCAGCAGTTGGACCAACGGGGTGACCAAGGCCCACCCGAGCCCGAGCCAGGATCGTTTGTAGAGAACTTTGAGATCGCGATCGACAAGGACGACGATCACGTCTCGGGCATGGCGCCACTTAGTCTGGCGGCCCTCTTGGACTGGCGCTGAAGTCACCGTGGGCAACTTACCCGGCGCGGGGCGATCCCTCAAGCCGGACTGGTTGAGACGACGAATTCACGCTAACCTATCGGATGACCTCGCGCCTCATCCGGCCCCATAAGCGTGGCTTCGCACAGCCATGACCTCCCCCGATCTGGCGGACCGGCTGGCCTTTTCGAACTGGCACTCGATCCATCGGGGAACCGAAGATCGATATGCCCGTCTGTTCGTCTGGGGGTGCTGGCTGGGCTCGATCGTGGCCGCCATCATCTTCGTGGCGATGACCGCGGCGGATATTCCGCTCTCGGACGACTGGCTCCTGATTTCGCCGAACGGCGCCGTGGGCGACTGGACCTGGCAGGTCGGATGGCACAACGCCTTGCCCCGGCTCCTCGCGGCGTCCGTCTTGGTGCCGACCAACGGCAGCTTCCGCCATCTGGCCGCGGTCAATCTATTCGTGTTGGCCGCGGTAGGGTTCGCCGCCATCCGAGCGATCCGGGCGGGCCGCGGGCACACCAGCTACGCCGACGGGTTCCTCCCCTTGGCCCTGCTCAACCTCGGCCACGCGGAGTCGTTCGTGTGGGCGTCCCAGATCAACCAGGTGGCCCCCGCCGCGCTCACGGTGGGGCTGGTGCTCGCCCTGACCGCCAATCGTCGCTTGCTCGCGGTGCCCGCCACGCTCCTTGCCGCCGGAGTGATGGGCCTGCTCTCGCTATCGGGCGGCGCCGGTCCGGTCGTCGCCATCGGCTTCGCGATCTGGTGCCTGGTATGGGTCGGGGCCAGCCGAAAGACCGCCCCCGAAATCGACGAGCGCCCGTGGACTAGGAAGGCCCTCGTCGTTGCCTCCCTGGCGGCGCTGCTCCTCTCGGCCCTCAGTCTCCAGGCCGGACGGACTCCAGGAACCGGCCCGATCGCAGACTCCCAATCGATAGGAGCCGGATTCCGCCTCTTTGCCCTCGGCGTGGGACCGGCCGCCGGCCAGTTCTGGCCCGGAGCCGTCTTCGCGGGCATCGCGCTCCTCATCGCGACTTCGGTCCTCGGCATCGTCGTTGCCCCCCGGGGAAACGGAAATCCGGAGCCGATCGTCGGCACCCTGGTGGTCATGCTAGCTACCGCGGCCTCGGGGCTCGCGATTGGCCTCGGGGGCATCGTTGTTGGGGGGTCCGACCCAGGCGCATGGCCACCGCTGTTCCTGATCGCGACCGTACCTGGCTTTATCGCGGCCTATTTCCTGTGGGCCCTCTATGCCCCTGGGAGGCTTCGAGTTGTTGGGCCGTATGCCTTCCTCGGGCTGTCCCTGTTTCTGCTCCCGTTCAACACCGAGGCGGGCCTTCGCTGGCGGGAGTGGTACCTCGAAGGCATGGCGATCGCCGAACAAGGAGTCCTGATCGGGGCACCCTCCGGCTCGGTCGCGATCCGAAGCCAGCCGTTTCTCGCCCCCAATCTGAGCCCCGGCGACCTGGCAGCCCGGATGGACCGGATCCGTTTGGGAGGGAGCGCTCTTGGCTCGCTCGCGAGCTCCGGAGCCGGGCAGTCAGCGGGACCGGCATCAGCCGGGAAGGGCCCGATCGAGACCATCGAGATTCGGTACCGTGCCGAGGGAGCCGGCGAGGTCACTCTCGTTTGGGGGGTCTCGGGTTGGAGCGTCGTGCCGCAGGCTCAGCGCCCCCCGAAAACGACGATTCAAAATGGGGTGATGAATTCGCCGATGTCC
>JAYVJS010000337.1:0-9960 GCA_043769075.1 Gemmatimonadota bacterium
ATCCCTGCCGGCGGGGACAAGCGGGTGATCCTGGTAACCGACCGGATTGACCTCGACGATCAGATTTGGAACACCTTTCGGCGCTGTGGGCTCGAACCGGCCCGCGCCTCGACCGGCAAGAATTTGGTCAAGCTGCTGCAGGAGGCCAAGTCACCGGTGGTTACGACCGTCATCGACAAATTCGAGACCGCGGTGGCCACCAAGGGGCTGGTACTCGACAGCCCCAACATCTTCGTGCTGGTCGACGAGAGCCACCGAGGCCAATACGGCCCCCTCCACGCCCGGATGCGGAAGGTGATGCCCAACGCCTGCTTCCTCGGCTTCACGGGTACCCCCGTGATGACGGCCGAGAAGGACACGATTCGAAAGTTCGGCGGGCTGATCGACAGTTACACCATCAGCCAGGCCGTCGCGGACAAGTCGGTGGTTCCGCTCCTCTATGAGGGCCGGTACGTACCGCAAGTGGTTGACCGGGAGCAGATCGACCGGTGGTTCGACCGGATTACCCAAACGCTTACGAAGGAACAGGCCGCCGACCTGAAGAAGAAGTTCAGCTCGACGTCGCAGCTCAACCGGGCCGAGCAGAAGGTGGCGACGATCGCCTGGGACCTGAGCGCCCACTTTGCCAACGCCTGGAAGGGAACCGGCTTCAAGGGCCAGCTGGTGGCGCAGGACAAGGCCACCGCGCTGTTGTACAAGAAGCACCTGGACGAATGTGGCCTGGTGACCTCCGAAGTGCTGATCTCAGCACCCGATGACCGCGAAGGCGACGTCGACATCCTCGAGGATAACGTCAACGAGGTGGTCAAGTTCTGGCGGAAGATCATCGAGCGGTACGGGGCCGAGCTGCAGTACAACCAGCTCCTGATCAACGCGTTCAAGCACGGGCCGGACCCCGAGATCATCGTGGTGGTGGACAAGCTCCTGACCGGATTCGATGCCCCGCGGAACGTGGTGCTCTACCTGACGCGGACGCTGAAGGACCACACCCTTCTACAGGCCATTGCCCGGGTGAATCGAGTCTTCGAGGGAAAGGACTTCGGCTACGTGATCGACTACGCCGGGGTCCTCCAGAACCTCCAGCACGCTCTGGACTTGTACGGAGGTTTGCCCGAGTTCGATCCCGACGACTTGACGGACACGATGACCGACGTTGCCGCCGAGATCGCCAAGCTGCCCCAACGACATTCCGACCTCTGGGCCGTGTTCCGGGAGGTCAAGAACCGGCGGGACCAAGAGGAGTACGAGCGCCTCCTGGCCGACCGGGCCCTTCGGGTCGAGTTCAAGGCGGCGCTCTCCGCCTTTGCCAGGACGCTGCAGATTGCCCTGTCGACAGTCTCGTTCCTGGAGCAGACGTCCGACGCGAAGGTTGCCAAGTACCGCGAGGACCTTCGGTTCTTCATGGCGCTCCGGCGGGCGGTGGAGCGGCGGTACGCCGAGGTGGTGGATTTCGGTGAGTACGAGCCCCGGATCCAGCGGCTGCTCGATCGGCACGTGGGTACCGGCGAGGTTGAACGGTTGACCACCCTGGTGAACATTTTCGATCGCGAGGCGTTTAAGCAGGAGGTTGACCGGCTTGGGTCGCCCGCTTCGAAGGCGGATACCATCGCCCACCGGACCCAGAAGACGATCTCGGAGCGGTGGGCGGAGGACCCGGCGTACTACCGGCGGTTTTCCGAATTGCTGGAGGACGCGATCCGGGCGTTTCGGGAGCACCGGCTGTCGGATGCCGAGTATCTGCGCCAGGCAGAGGAACTGGCCGCGGCCGTGCAAGAGGGCGCCGGGCGACAGGTGCCGAAGTTTATCGAGTACAACCTCGACGCGGGGGCATTCTACCGGCTGGTCAAGGAGGCGACCGCGCCGTACAACGATCGGGTGGTCGACGCCGATGGGCTCGTGGCCCGGGCCGCGCTCGACATCGACCAGATCATCGATGATCGCCGAATCGTCAACTGGAAGCGTAATCCCGATGTCCAAAACCAGATGCGGACCGCGATCGAGGATCGGCTATACGAGTTGAAGGATACCGATAAGCTTCCGCTCACCTTGGATGAAATCGACGCCCTGATGGAGCGGCTGATCGACACGGCCCGGGCCCGGAAATCCTGATGGTGCGGGAGATTCGGGTCGGGGCAAGCGGCCTCAGTTATTCGCTCCGGCTGGCGGCGACCGAACGCCTGACGATTGCGGTGCGGCCCGACCTTTCGGTGGCAGTGGTCGCTCCGAAAGGCGTTGGGCCGGAGGAAGTCGACCAGCGTGTAGTCCGGCGATGGGGATGGATTGCCAAGCAGCAACAGGCGTTCGCGCGGCTCCACCCGCTTCCGGTCCCGAGGCGGTTCGTATCGGGGGAGACCCACCTCTATTTGGGGCGCCAATACCGGTTGAGGATCCGCGCGGGCCCGCATGGCGTGGCCCTCGTTCCACCCTACTTTGTGGCCACACTACGAGGCCGCCACTCGCCCAATCAGATCGCGAATGCGTTGATGGAATGGTATGATGGTCAGGCCAAGCGGGCCTTCACTCGGCGGATCGGCGCGTTGAGCAGGAGGTTCCCTTGGCTATTCCAACCGGCCCCTTCCTTTCGGATTCGTCGAATGGAGGCTCGGTGGGGGAGCTGCGGGCCGGCGGGGGTCGTCACCCTTAACTCCCTATTGGTGATGGCGCCAGTTGCGTGTATCGACTATGTGATCGTGCACGAGCTAGTACATCGAATCGAGTTGCGCCACTCGCGGCGATTCTACCGGCTACTCGAACGGGCGGTGCCTGGCTGGAAGGCCATTCGCGATCGGCTCAACCGGCTGCCGATCACGGGATAGAACTTCGGAGCGGAGGTACCAGATGCCTGTAGCCCTCTCTGACTTGCAGACCGGGATCTACGACTATTTCCTTGCCGAAGGGGCGTGGCCACCGGTGCGCCTGCTGCAGAAGCAATACCGGGCCGAGGGCGGCATTCGCACCATCGCGGCCCGTTTCGGCAAGCATGAGATTGTTTGTCAAGTCGGTGATACCGGGATCCGCTTCCTACCGCTGGCTGTGGTCGCCACGCTGCCACGCGCGGGTGAGGATCTTTTCAATTTCTGCGCCGCCGTCCGTTTCGCAGAATCCCGGTACGCCGAACAGGGGCCGGAGCCAATCAGTCACGCAGACTTTCGGGCCTTTCTGAAAGTGGATGGGGTGGCCCTCCGCCGGCTAGGTTGGATGTTGTTGCACGAAAATTTCATTCTCACCGGCGGTGCGGGCGGTTCGGCCAACAATGCGACCTTCTTCCTTACGCCGACCGAGCGGGCCCTGTTCTTCGATAGAATCCGAGACTTCAGCGATTACCAGGAAAGGGTCGCATGGGTTACCGAAATGGAGAGGGAGCGGCACCGGCTTGAAGCCCTTGAGCGCGAAGGCCAGCCCCCGGAGCCCGATGGTGAATTTTACTTTCGGGCCGGGGAGCAGTTTCGGGCCAGGCAACGCCTCTTCCAAATCATGACGTCTGCACTCACTGACGTTCTGATAGTGGACAGTTATCTCGACCCCACTGTACTCGACTTCGCGGACGTCGTGGACGACCACGTTACCGTGCGCCTCCTCGCAGGCACGGCCAAGCCATTGTTTGCTCAACAGGTGCAGCTGCTTCAAGCGCGGCGCAGCGGGATTGAGGCTCGAAGCTCCCAGCCGAGCCACGACCGGTGGCTAGTCATTGATTCTGAAACGGTCTGGCACTTAGGTGCGTCAATCAACGGCCTTCGGAAGCAGGCCAGCCGCATAAGCCGGCTGCCATCTGGCCCCAAGACGGAGGCGGTCCTGGGCGACGCAACTCAATGGTGGTTGCACGCCAAGCCGATCTGAGGCGAACCCAGGGCTGACCGCAGCTTCGGGCACAAGTCTCGTCACGCCCGGCGGACCAGCACGATTCCCCGATCGACCCCGCCGATCCGGCCCCTGACTCGAATCGACTTCCCGACCTCTGTGATGGTGATCAGCCGGAGGTCGCGGCGTTTCGGAACGAGTCGCACCAGCTGGGGAGCCGGTATTCCCCCGACCAGCAGCTCGAACGCCGTCACGCCCACGGCACCGCCTTGGCCGACAAACCGGAGTTGATAGGTGGCTGGAGCCGTAATTGTGCTTGCCAGGTTAAGGTCGAACCCGCTGTTCACCCAGGCGCCCGCGTCGTCATCGGCCCAAGCCGGTGCCGGGTCATTCCAGGTGCTCGGCGGCGATACGGCGGTTTCGTAGCCGGCGAACGTCCGGATCCGGGGCGTCCCGGCCGAGTCGGTGATCCGGAGCTGGAGCTGCCGGGTATGGGTCGGCGTGATCGGCTGAATCCGTTTGTGCCCGATCGCGGTGCCGCTCGCCACCAGGGCCCATGCCTCTCCCACCAGGGCCTCAATCTGGTAGCCCCGGACCCGCTCGCCGCCACGGAGGTCCTCGGCCATTATCAGATGGTCGATCCGTTGCTCGCGTGGCAGGTTCAGCAGCAGCTCGGTGCCGGTGCCGTTGACCGATCCCGTCGGAGCGCCGAACCGGCGCTGGATTTCTTTCCCGAACTCGGTGACCCGGGCCAGGTCCGCGGCGGGGATCTTTCCGGTCCGGTCCGGCGGCATGTTGAGCAGGAGCTGCCCGCCCCGGCCCACCGACCGGTAGTAGATCTGGAGTAGTTGGTCGGTGGTGAGGAGATTCTTCTCGTTGTCGCTATGCCAGAACCAATTGGGCCGCCGGATCGAGACATCGACCTCGTTCGGCATCCAGGTGTCGCCGGCCGGGTCGCCGTGCATCGAGGTGGCGATCCCGGTTTTCGCATCGGCCTTCGCGAGGCTGTTCCAAGCCGGGTACGGCGAAAACCCGTCTTCGTTCCCGACCCAGCGGATCGTCGCATGTGGGCCCTGAAAGATCATCGCGCCCCCGGCGTGGCGAGCCAGGATATCGCCGACCGGCACGATCGAGCTGCCGTCGAACCAGATTTCGACGATCGGGCCGTAACGGGTCAGGAGCTCCGTGAGCTGCTGCCGGCAAATCCGGTCGTACAGGGCCTGGAGTTCCGGCGTGGCACAGCGGCCGCTCTGGCCGGCGCCTAACGAATCATCCCGGGGTGAGAGATAGACGCCGAGCTTGAGTCCTCGCTTGGCACAGGATCGAGACAGATCGGCCATCACATCGCCCCGGCCGCCCTTCCAGGGAATCCCAGCGACGCCATATCGATTCGTGGTGGTCTGCCACATGCAGAACCCCCCGACGTGCTTCGCGACCATCACGATGTAGCGGGCGCCCAGTGCCACGGCGGCGTCCGCCCATTGCTCGGTGTCGATCTCGGGAGTGATCTGATCCAGGGGCGTTTTCCGGGTGTCGTACTCTTCGTCCTGCCACGTGTTGGGGCCGTAATGCACGAACATCCCGATCTCAAGATCCTGCCACGCGACCTGCGCCGCGGATGGGATTGCCGGGCCGGGTCGCCAGCCGGTGAAAGAGAGGGTCCCGGCGGCCGGAATCCCCGCGACGATCCCGGTCAGCCGCTGGACAAAGTCGCGGCGGTCTGTCACCTCGTCGGCTTCAACTCGAGGACGTAGACCTCGTCGATCGGATCGCCCTGGCGCGCCGGCAACCCGAGTGCGATCCCTTGGTCGAGGAGTTTCACCGACGCCGCGGCGTTGTCGCCGAGCCGGTAGGCCTTGAGAATGGCCCGCGGTAGCGTCGGGAGGGTCAGCAGCCGGTCGGTCCAATTGAGCAAATGGAGATAGACCCGATCGCCCTTTGCGGTCGTAACGCCCCAGGGCCGGGGCGAGATCGGTCCGGCTCGGGTCCCGGAAATCGATTCGCCGTACCCCGCGTTCCACTCTCCCATGGCCGTCAGGATCGCCATGGCCTCCGGCGGGAACTCACCGTTCGGCATCGGGCCGACATTGAGGAGAAAATTGGCGTTCCGGCCCGCCGCCTCGACCATTTCGCGGATCAGGGCCCGCGGGGTCTTCCAGGCCCGGTCGGTAATCCGGTAACCCCAACTGTCGTTCATCGTCTCGGAGGTTTCGAGGGGGATCGAGCCGATTTCGGTGGTGTTGAACCCGGCCGAGTTCGCACCCGGGAGATCCCGTTCGAACATCTGAAAATCTTCGCCGGGGAAAGGGAGTTTGTGGTGATTGGAACCGACCAACGTGGCCGGCTGAAGGCGGTGAATCAGGCCGTAGGTCTTCGCCAGCCGCCAGTCGGCATCGGGGCGGTCCCACATCCCGTCGAACCAGATCCCGCCGATCGGGCCGTAGTTGGTGAGGAGTTCGGCGAGCTGGGCGTCCATGTAGTCGAGATAGGCGTTGAAATCGCCGGATTCCGGCCGCCCGGTCTGGCGGCCGGTGCCGCCGCGGGGAAAGAAGTCCGGGTGATGCCAATCGAGCTGCGAATAGTAGAGAAACAGCTTGAGCCCCTGTTCCCGGCATGCTTCGGCCAGCTGCTTGACGATATCCTTGCCGTAGGGCGTCCGGTCGATCACATCGTAGTTGCTGACTTTCGAATCGAAAAGGGCAAAGCCGTCGTGGTGCTTGGTGATCAGCGTGATGTATTTCATCCCCGCCTTCTTGGCGGTGGCGGCCCAGGCTTTGGCATCGAACTTCGTCGGGTTCCACAACGGGGCGAGTCGCTCGTAGTCGGCGATCCGGATGTCCTTGTTGTTCATGACCCATTCGCCATCTTCGAGCTGGGTCGAGATGCCCCAATGAACGAACAGCCCAAGCTTGGCGTCTTGGAACCACCGACGCGATTCGAGGTTCTCGGGCGTTGGCTGGTAGGTCTGCGCCGCAACCGGACCGGCCAGGAGGAGGGAGACGACACCGAGGTGAAGGTTCATCGGGAGCCCTTGAGTTCGAGTGCGATGATCAAGTCTACTTCCTCCTTGTCAGGCGGATCAATGCCTAACACAATGCCGCCGGGCACCGCCGTCACCGTTGGCGTTCCCGGCCGGCCGACATAACGGGCCCGCACGACCGCCCGGCCGAGTCCCAACACCGGCAACAAACGGTCCTTCCAATCGAGAACGTGCACGAAGACCGTGTCGCCCCGGGCGGTGGTGACCCCCCACGGGTGCGCTGGGATCGGGCCGGCCCGCGTCCCATAGACCGCCTCGCCGTAGCGGGCCAGCCAATCCCCGATCACGCCGAGCCGGTCGACGAACTCGGGTTGAATCGTGCCGTCGGCCATCGGGCCGACGTTGATGTTGTAGTTGGCGCCCGCACCGGCCGCCTTCACGAGATTGCGGATCAGCTCAGCTCCCGTCTTGTACAGACGGTCATGGGCCCGGTAGCCCCACGTATCGTTGATCTTCTCGGCCACTTCGAGCGGGAAGTGGGCGCCGGCCGGTACGTTCTCGGGCCGGACATACCCTTCGAACGGAATGAAGTCTTCGCCGGGGTGAGGCAGATTGTTGTGATTCGAGCCGATCAAGGCCCAGGGCTGGAGCCGCTTGATCATCGCGTAGGTGCGGGGGAGTTGCCAGTCGACCTGACCGTTGTCCCACATTCCGTCGAACCAGATCCCGGCCACCTTGCCGTACCTGGTCAGGAGCTCTTCCAGCTGTCCATCCATGAAGGCGAGGTACCGGCTGAAGTCCCCCGACTCGGGTCGGCCGGATTTCTGCCCGGTGCCGCCGCGGGGGAAGTAGTCGGGGTGATGCCAATCGAGTTGTGAGTAGTAGAGAAACAACGGCATCTGCGCCGCTCGGCATGCCGCGGCGAGTTCGGCGATGATATCGCGCCCGAACGGGGTTCGGTCGATGACGTCCCAATCCGACAACTTGGTGTCGTACATCGCGAAGCCGTCATGATGCTTGGTGGTCATCGTGATGTAGCGAATCCCGGCTCGCTTGGCGAGGGCCACCCAGGCCTGGGCATCGAACCGGGCCGGGTTGAATCGGGGCGCCAGGTGCTCGTATTCGGTGGTCCGGATGCTCCGGTTGTTCATGACCCACTCGCCGTCGGCCAGGAGGCTGTAGATCCCCCAGTGAATGAACAGCCCGACCTTGGCGTCCTGGAATGCGATCCGGGATGAGTCGAGCGCCGAGCCGGGGGTCGGTGCTGGTTGGGCGACGAGTCGTCCCGAGACAATGAGCCCGAGCATCGTGGCGAGGCGGATCATCATCGGCGGGTCCGGCTCCTTAGCGAACGATCAAGTGTTTGAACATCCCCAGCTGGACATGGGGGGTTGCCTTTGGACCCGATTCCAGCGTGCAAACCAGCACGTACTCTCGGCCGCGCTGCAGGTCGACCAACAGCCCCATGTCGACCCGGTCGCCGGGCGGCACAAAGAGCAACCCATCGCTCTCGTAAATCGCATCCACGTCGGCCCCCTTCATCTCGGCCGCGAACGCCTGCTCGCCGGTGACGCCGGGCCGCAGTACGCTCAGGCCAAGTTCGTGGGTGACGGATCCGGCATTCCTAAACCGAAAGACTGTCGGGCCGGCCGCCACCGTATCCGGCCCCTGAAAGGCGAAGTCCGACCCCACGAATGTTACCTCCCGAGGCGAACTGAGTCGGCTGCATCCCGCGATGCCGATCAGGACGATCCAACCGACCGGGCGGATCATTGACTGCCCGCGTCTTTCCGGACCGCCACGATCTTGAACATGCCGAGCGTTGTGTGGCGAGGCTTGTTGGCCCCATCGGCAAACTGACACCAGATGGCGTAGTGTCGCCCGCCGATCAAGGTGACGGCGATGCTGAGCGGATAGTTCGGCTGGCCCGACGTGCCGAAGAGCACGGCCGTGCCCCCATCGAGTAGCGGCTGGAGGCTCCGATCGTGGACCAGTGAATCGGCGAACTCACTTGGCGGCGTCCCTTCTCGGAGCCGGCCGAGGATCATCTCATGCCGCACCGCGCCACGGTAGCGATAATGTACCAGGGCAGGGCCCTGCGGCAGCGTATCCGCCACGGAAAAGGCATAGTCGGACCCGATAATCGAGATCTCGTGGGACATGACCGGTCGGTCACACCCGGCTGCCAGGAGCCCGGCCGCGAACCACCCGAGTTTCGGGCCGATCCGTTCAGCTCCTACTGGCCGCCTCCCACCGCCGCTCCGCTTCGGCCCAGTCGACGAAATTTAGGAACTTCTCGACGTACTCGGCTTTGCGGTTCTGGTAGTCGATGTAAAAGGCATGCTCGTAAGTATCGATCACGACCAGCGGTACCGCCAGCCAGAGCGGGCCTTGGGCGTGCTCATCGCTGACCACGTTGTAGAGCCGAGCATTGACCGGGTGACGAACCAACATGGCCCAACCGGCCGCCGACTTGGCGCTGGTGACGAAATCGGCGGCCCATCGATCGAGTGACCCGAACCGTTTGGCGATGGCATCGCGGAGGCCGGTGCCGGGGGCCGTCGCTTTGAGCGCTAGCCCGTCGAAGTAGAGCTCATGGAGGACCACACTGTTGCCGCGGCTCGATTGGAGGGCCTTCATTCGTTCAACGGCCAGCGGATCGGCGGTTGATCCAGCCGCAAAGCTCTTCTCGAGTGCTTGCTCGACGCTGGCGAACGTCTTGACCGCTCCGGCGTAGTGGGCCGAATGATGAGGCGCGATTTGAGCCGCGCTTAAGAATCCAGGCACTTCCAGATGCCGGAGCGGCTTGGGGACGCCACTCACGAGGCCGCTCGGGTCGGCGACGGAATGATCGCCCACATCAGCCTCGGCGAGGCCCGGTACGACCAGCGAGCCGATGGCGGCGCCCGATGAGGTGAACACAAAGGTGCGGCGGTTCATAGGGCCTCGATGGTGATCAACGCCGAAAGGTATACTGGAACTTGGTCAGGAACCGGTTCGAATCGAATGACCACCGGTCGAGCCGGTCGCGCACGTTGTGGTTATAGATCACGAACAATTCGGCCGTCGGCGTGATGGTCCACCGGAGCCGGCTGTTGCTGCCGATGCTCCGCGACTCGGTGTCGTACTGGACCAGGCTATTGAACGAGACGTTCGGGGACACATTGTATCGGACCCGGGTG